>DATEPD010000213.1:0-5997 GCA_035273365.1 Nitrospiraceae bacterium
TGGAGCTGGGGACGCCACAGTAGGATCGGACATGTAACGGGATTCTAACGGAACAACGCCGGGCAGTCTATCAAGCCGACGATTCGCCCACATTATTCATGAGGATTCTTCGCGATAGCGTGCAGACGCGACACGAGACGGGCACTCGGAGACGTGAAGTCCTGAGGCATATGGACGTCGAGACTGCCCATCGCAGCCGCCTATCCCACGGTTTCGGTTGTATGGGCGTATGCCGTCGAGAATGCAGCTGACAAGACCGTTTCACGTGCCGGGCGGCACGCAATCGTTGATGCCTTTCTCGACCAACACGCCAAGCGCCGGTCTTTAGCGCCGGGTGCCGCTCATGCTATCATGAAGGAAACCATTATGAAATGGAGGCACAGCCATCCGATGTCGCTTGAACCTTCTTCATATTTGCCCGGCGGATTTCAGATTGCACATCGCACCCTCGGCATCTACCAAGGGAGCGCGATCGAGTTGGCCTTTTGGCATCCCTCCTCCGGAATGCCGGAATATGGGCTGTGCCGGTTCGCGACGAAGGAGAAGGCTGAATCGTATCGCGCCTACCTCTGTTCTCCTGCTTGCCCTGAGCCGCTCAAGGAGCACGACCTCACCATTGAACCCTATGATCTTGCCGCACACGAGGAACTGATCAATAACCATCCGCTTCATTCTGCCTGGGAAACTCCGACATAGGAGGATGCAGACACAGGTCGCCGGCCTGCTCAGGCAGCGACACCGGTATTAAGCGAGGATTTATCCGGCTGAGTCGGTGTGTGGGCTTGAACGAAGGCAAGTAAGCGCTTGTCTCCATGGGCGGCCCGGAGGAACTGGAACGCAATGCCACGAGCGCTCACGGAACGGACCATCGCAGCCACTTCAAGCGGAGGTTCACCTTCGCCAAGCGACAATTGCAGATAGAAAATGTCGTCCGTATGGACCTGGGCCTTGCTCTTGATGATACAGCCGCCCATCGAGATATCGAGCACCGTTCCCTCACCGCAGATCTTGCCTCCGGAAAACGAAAGATACAGTCGCACGGGAATTCTGAGGTGTTCGCGTCGATCGATCGGATGCGTGGGATGGTCCAGCCCAAGAGTGGACGCCAGAAAACGATGACTACACCATGGACAGCGAAATGGCGACATGAAGAAGAAGGAAGCGAGGCGCTCACGTATCGATTGCGGATGAGACCGCAAGAGACCATCTTTCTGACACTGCGGACAATTCAGGATGCGGCCCATATCATCTATTCCTTCTCGTTCCCATTGCTCGGGTTCTTCGACAGGCCAAGGCTCTTATCCACGGATAGATGAACCCCTCGTCCCTGTCAAGAAAACAACGGTTCGGTGCGAAGGCAGCGTTCAGAGAGATAGCATGTTCATAGACACGCCTCGACGTCTACTCGGACACTTTCAGAAACCGCTCGGCCAGCCAAAAATCCAGTTGCCCACGCCCATTGGAAGTTGAACCCGCCAATCCGTCCATCGCAGTCGAGGATCTCTCCAACCAGATAGAGGCCTGGCACAAGCTTGGATTCCATCGTCCTGAAACTGATCTCTTCGAGAGGGACTCCCCCCGCTGTCACTTCTGCATAGTTCCAGCCGCGATTCTGCACAATGGGAAATCGGAACTTCGTGAGCGCCTCAAGGAGATGATCGCGATCCTTCCTCGACAGTTGGTCGATCTTCGTATGAGAATCGCAGCCGATGTGGCGGATGACGGCTTCCACGAATCGTTGGGGAAGCCGTTGCGCCAAAATCTTCCCCGTAGAGCGTCTGGGATTGTCTTGCATGTGCTCCAGAATCCAGGACCGTACTTGTTCCTGCGTTTGATCGGGCAGGAAGTTCCCGTACATCTCTACCGACTCTCCTTGCTCATGCGCCAGCGTCCAGAAGCGGCTCGCATCCATGACCACTGGTCCACTCATACCAAAGTGTGTCCAGAGTAAACTTCCCGTCCGGCAGTCGACAGTGCGACCCTTCACCACGGTAGTCAGCTCAACCTCATGTGAGAGACCGGAGAGTGTCTTATGAAACATCGTGTGTTCGAGCACAAATGGCACGAGTGCCGGCACGGTGGCAGTCACGCGATGGCCGAGCTGACGGGCAAGACCATACCCAACCCCGTCACTTCCCGATTTAGGAATCGATTGGCCTCCGGTCGCGAGAATGACCTTCCTTGCGTGCAGGGTTCCGTGAGTGTGGTGCAAGACAAATCCAGATCCTAACCTATCAGGACCCTCCATGCCTGTCACGCGATGATCCGCGCGAATGGCGAGACCCAGTTCATGACAACGACCGGCGAGTGCGGTCAGGACAGTTCGCGCCTTGTCGCTCACTGGAAAGAGTTTGCCAGTCTCTTCGCGTTTGAGCTCCACTCCCATCGAAGCAAACCAGTCAATCGTGGCCTGAGGCGAAAACGCGGCCAGTACGTTCTTGATGATGTGGCGATTGCCAAAGAAATCCTTCGGAGTCACAACATCGTGCGTGACATTGCAGCGTCCGCCGCCGGAAACGAGGATTTTGGCCCCGATAGCCTTGGCACCATCGAGGAGAACGATCCTCTGCGGGCGATCGCCTTTTGCAGCCGTTTCCGCAGCTGTAATAGAAGCCGCCAGCCCAGCGGCACCCGCACCGATCACCACAACGTCATATTTGTCACCCTGTGTAGACATTAGAGAGTTTTAACTGCCAGTTAACACCCCATTAATCTTGCAATGCTAGAGTTCTCCCACATACAAGGCCGAGTCGTCGATGCTGAAACACATGAAGCAGGAGGTGGGTCCGATGACCTGTCAAAAATGCAAAGGATTGATGGTGAAGGAGTGGCGACCCGAATTTTCACAGGAGGCTGCCGTGCTCCGCTGTATCAATTGCGGGCTGGTCCTCGATCCGTTGATTGCACAGAATCGCGTGACTCCGTTGGGTGCAAAACAGCGGGTCCTGAAGGCAGCTTGATGTTCGCTTACGTTCTTGAGCCAGCTCGGTCGGTACGGATCGCTTGACGAACCAACCGAATTGGGCAGGTGTGGACGTTGCGCTCGTGGTTAGACCGAAAACTCCGCCCATAAAAATGTATGATCTGAGGGATCTTTCGCTCGCCGCGGCTCGACGTCCACGTCTACCCTTTGACATTTCTCCGCCAGCGGGGCCGTCGCCAGAATATGGTCGATGCGCCAGCCTTTATTCGCTTCCAGCGAGCCCGGCGCCCGGTAATCCCAAAATGTATACTGTTGTCGGTCCGGATAGAGTTTCACAAATACGTCCTGAAATCCCCACGACAATGTGTGTTCATACGCTTTGCGCGCATCCTCGTGATAGCAGACATGCTTGAGATGTTTTTCGGGGCTGTGCACGTCGATCGGCCGTGGAGCGACGTTCATGTCACCGCACCAGATAGCCGGTTTGTTCGGCGGCACATGCTTCTCGAAATATTTGCGAAGTCGATCGTACCAGCCAAGCTTGTATTGATACTTCAGTGAATCGATCTCGAAGCCCTGCGGCACATACGTATTGACTATGGGAATCCCCTTGATCACCACGTGCAAGAGCCGCGCGTCCTCCGATTCTCCCCCATCATCAAACCCGTATGACACCGCCTCTGGTTTCTCCCGGCTTAATATCGCGACGCCATTGTAAGATTTCATCCCCCGATAGGTGATATCGTACCCGGATTCCGCCAATGCCAGCAGTGGAAACTCGCTGTCCTGGACTTTGGTTTCTTGAAGACAGAGCACATCGGGCTTTTGTTGAACTAGCCAACCCAGCACTATCGGCAGACGTTTGCGGAGAGAATTGACGTTGAAGGTGGCGATTTTCATGGTGACCGTGGGACGAACTGGCGGGGATGCTAACAGAAGACGTGAGTGGGAACAAGCCGACTGATGAGCTGTCCCAGAGAAATGCACGGTGAAAAAAAGTACAGCCTGTAGTGGAACGTTCCACTACAGGCCATGCATACACCCTTGCAGCGCCTGAGGCGCCTTGGTTCAGCGCTTCACTGTGCTAATTTGCCTTGCTCTTCATCTTGGTTTTGTGCGCCTTGGCCTTGCCTTTCGCCTCTTCCTTTTTCGCCTTCACCGTCTCCTTATTGGCCTTCATCTTGGCCTTCGTCTCTACTTTCTTCCCCTTCACATCGGTCTTCATGCTGTCCTTGTCAGCCTTCGTTTGGCCCATGTCACTCTTCATGGCGTCGTCAGCCAGCGTGAGCGAGCTGGTTCCAATCAGGCACAATGCCGCAAATGCCACCACAATCAATCTATGCACAAGACACCTCCTCATCAATGGACGTTAAGTTGAGGACCACACCTCGGATGCTAGGCGAGACCGATTGAAGCGTCCCACGGCATGCCTGGCCTGTCAAGCCGATGCGCGAATTCAGCATGACCCGTTTGGGCATCAACAGGCATCAATGTGCCCGTCCAGAAATCTTCGCAGAATCGCCTGTTCAATTCTCGATCTTCCGCGGTCCGGTGCCGGGAACCGCAGCACCAAATGAATGCGTCCAGGCTCGGACAGTTGAATCGTGATGCGGGGCTCCGGAGACGGCGCTTCGAGCAGATTCGTCCGCTCCAACAACTTCATCTGACGACCGGCTTCTTCCATATAGGGAGTACATTCAGCCCTGGCTGCGTCTAACAGGCGCGTTCAGCATTCCGCCAGTCGTCTGTGTCCGTGAGCGGAATCATCAGGATATAGAGCCCATACTCCTGGTTGGGATTCTCTTTGATCAAGGCATTCGTAAACAGCATGCTGTTCGGAAATACAGTCACGCGGCCCGTATAGAGATGCGACGCTTGACCTGGCCCGATCTCGAGGAGCTTGGTTGCAAAGATGTCATGATCCAAGACCACCCCTCGATAGCCTGCAATCTGAATGCGATCGCCTACAGAATAGACTTTCCCTCCCACCCGTAATGCCGCACCACTCCAGCAGAGGATCAGTTCCTTGGTGGCCAATACAAGCGCAGCTGCCAAGGCGACCAGGGAAACGGCAAGGGCCTGCAGCTCGTGCGCCCAAATCACTATCAGCCCTATGAGCAACGCGAACAGGATCAAATTTCTTGTTGTGACCACCCAACGCCGCTTGGCCTCCATCGAGAGAGCCGAGTTCTTGGCGATCGAACGCACAATGAGCGTACGGGCGATAAGAAGGGTCAAGAGCAGCAGGAACGATTTGAGGCTGTCGAGGACGATCGAGCTGTCGATGTTGGGGCCCCAGGCAGGCATGGATTACAGGGTCGAGATCATTGCTTGGCCTTGAGCTGATTGCGGGTTCCCTGAACACATTCTTCCCGCTTCCACTGTTTGAGGATCTTCTGTTCATTGAACGAAAGCGTATAGCGATAACAATACAGGGTGGGTTTGGGTGCGTCGTTTGTGGCCTTGCCCAACAATGCTGCTGCCTGCTGCGTGGCATCGGTGAGGCTCGATAAATTTATCGGATCTAATTCGTTGTCACTGACCGGGACGCGAAAGGTCCAGATCGTATCGCCGCCGAGGGCGGGAGTCTTGGCTGTATGGGGTGGCCCCATGCGCTCGAAAATTTCTTCCTGCGTCAATCGATCGATGCCCTTGTCAAAATAGCGGTCACGCCAAGGTCCGCCGCAGGCGAGCAATGATCCGGCGACGATCATTAATAGCGCGTACGAAACCTTGCAAGGGAACCAGCTGGAGGGCATCATGACTTGGGCCTATCGTGTAGTTGCCGCCGGTGCTTGATCGAACAATAGAAGGCATACCCTTGAGCCAGCAACCCGGTTACCAATAACCCCAACGCCGTCTGCAGCCATAGTGTTCCTGTGTCTTCCAATCCATGGATCCCGATGACAAATCCAAGTGCAATTGCCACGATCCCCACAAATCGCGCGATCATCCCGTTCATAGGTAACTTAATGGGGGGCCGCTCGCCGTCTATTGCCATAGGGGGTACGCTACACTGGATGGCTCGGCCGGTTCAACTCCGCTTCGGGCAAAACTATTGGCACGGAGTTCCG
>DATEPD010000214.1:0-8861 GCA_035273365.1 Nitrospiraceae bacterium
CTCCAGATCATGGCGAAGACGTTCGCAGCCGACGGCGTCTAGCGAAGCAAACGCCCGATTGATTGGTCCGTAGTAGAGACGGAAGAACTCCACCACCTCCGAAGGGATAACTGAGCGTATAGTGGCGCCTGGCCAGATTGAGCTTCGACAGTCCCCTGCCGATCCTTTCACGGACAGTGGCTTCGTCGCCCCATAGGACCGGCGAGGGCATCCCGGACGGAGCAATGAATGTCGATACGGTCTTGAACATCTGACCGATAAAACCCTGCGGGGTCCAGTTGGCCATGGCAATGGTTCCTCCAGGCTTGCACACACGCAGCAGTTCCTGCGCAACACGATCAGGCCGTGGCGCAAACATCACCCCGATTAAGCTGGCGACCACGTCAAAACTTGCGTCCTCAAATGGTAGCGCCGCCGCATCGGCTTCCTCGAAGCGGACCCGCAAATTCTCCTCTGCTGCCCGTTCCTGTGCCCGCTCCACCGAATTGCTCGCAATGTCCACACCGGTCACCTCCAACCCATCCTTCGCAGCCATCAACGCAAGCTGTCCGGATCCACAGCCCACGTCCAGCAATCGGCATCCAGGAATGATCTCAAGACGCTCGTAGAATTCTCGCGCGCCGCTTTCCATATAACGCGAAAATCGATCATAGTCACCGGCCATCCAGATATGCTTCAGACGAGTCTTCATGCTCTCCACTTCTGGTGATAGGGCGCTGGCAATCATGCTCTTCCTCCTTTATGTGTGTGTTCGGCTCGATGAACGCTTCGACATAGCCGCTGCAAGCATGTGTCCACTATATGGGCAGTCCTTTTATATTTTCTTATCCGGGAGTCTGGTTCTCTTGACAGTGGCGTGCTAGTCTGCACACGACTTGCCTTGGCGTCCGGTATAGTTTGCCGACACTCCGTCACCGCATCGTAGGATCCCCATGGATGTCTTGTCCGAAGTTCTCAAGGCCGTCAAGCTGGACGGAGCCCTGTTCTACAATGCCGAGTTTTCAGCGCCCTGGTGCTTTCGGCAGCCCGCTTCCCACGTCATGGCTCCATATCTTTCGTCTGATTCCAAGCACGTGATTATCTTTCACCTGCTGACCGAAGGCCGCGGCTACACACAATTCGACGGAGAAGGTCGACCGATTCCCCTCAACGCAGGGGACATCGTGATCTTTCCGCACGGCGATCCCCACATCATGGGAAACGGGTTGCCCGTCAAGCCGGTGGACAGCGCGCAAGCGTTGGAGCGAGTGTTATCTGGAGGCCTCACCGTCTCCCGCCATGGCGGAGGTGGAGAACTCACGAAACTCATCTGCGGTTATATGGCCTGTGAACCGCAACTCAGCCGGGTCTTTCTTGGCGGGCTGCCACCCATTCTGAAGCTTAATATCCGCAACGATGCTTCAGGCCAATGGCTGGAACACTCCATTCGCTATTCGGTAGGTCATGCGGATGCGTCCGGCCCCGGTGGTGAAGCGGTACTCGCCAAATTGTCCGAAGCCTTATTCATCGAAACGCTGCGGCGCTACATCGCGCTGCTTCCCCGGGAACAAACCGGATGGCTGGCCGGTGTTCGCGACCAGGACGTCGGGAAATCCTTGGCCCTGCTGCATCGTAAACCCGCTCATCCTTGGACAGTGGCCTCGCTTGCGAATGAGGTAGGAGTTTCACGTTCCGTACTGGCCGAACGTTTCCGGCGTTATCTTTCTGAGACCCCCATGGCCTACCTCACACGTTGGCGGCTTCAGCTCGGAGCGCAACTGCTCACATCCACGAGCAATAGCGTGGCGCAGATTGCGTCTGAGGTCGGCTATGAATCGGAGCCGTCCTTTAATCGCGCCTTCAAACGTGAGTTCAGTCTCCCACCGGCCCGATTCCGAAGCAGATCGAAATCAGCCCGCAGCGCAGCCGTCCGCCACGCAACGACGCATGGCCGCCGCGATGCGAAACGGTGAACGATGCAGCGCCAGCGATGAAGGGTGAGCAGCTGGTTGGGTAGAATGATCTGTTCTTCATGTGTGGGACGCAGGAATGGAAGATACTCGTTCCATTGCAGTGTTGGAACTTGTTTCCTGTGTGATCGGCGTAGCTTATGGCGCGTTCTTGATCTATGGACTCAAACAGCAATGGCGCTGGATCACGGATCCACCAGAATGGACGTCAGTGATCTACTTTCCCACAGTCGTCAAGATGATTTGGGGGCCCAAGCATGTTCTTCTCTTTGCCTATTTGACGGCCTATGGTTCTCTCGTGATGAGTCTTATTTGCCTCGTGCAATCCTATCTTGATTCGCCCTAAGAGACTCAACCATTCTTACGCGCTTCAATCATTTCTTCTGCTCCATTCTTGACACATCCTTCGTCGCCACATAGGTTATGGCGAGGTTTCCCAAGCATGGGAGTTATACGGTTCGATAGGAACACCCATCCTTACATCACACAAGGAGGCAGGCGTTATGCGGTTCGTGAAGGTACAAGACGAAGAACGTTCAGGTCAGGTCGCCATCAATCTAGACCTTGTCCGAGAAGCGCATTTTGGAGGGGGACTATTGCACCTGTATTTTGAGCGGAGCGCCACCTCACAGGATGACGTAACCTTTACCGGTGATAATGCTGCAAAACTTTGGGCTGCGATGGGCTAACTGGGATTTGCCGGCCATGGGGCGACGCACGCTCACCTAGCAATAGCGAGTGCCGTCTGACTTGCTGCCGCGGCCCTAGTCATATGACTTCTCTATACTCGGCACGGCTGAGCCCTGCACCCACGATTGATCGCTGCCATCGTAGGCAAAGACATTCAGATCTTCCGAACTAGCCCTCAAGCAACAATGAAAGAACACCGATATGCTATCTTAGAAACAACACACATATGGAGCGAACATGCTGACAGCGATTGGCGACGTCATGCGGCGCGTGTATGAGCGGGGCTGGGTGACGACGAGAGACGGGAACATTAGTATGCGGAAGCGAGAGGGGAAGTATCTCTACATTACCCCCTCCGGATGGCGGAAGACCATTGTGCACCCGGAGCATATCGTACGGATCGAGATTGTGAAAGAGCCGCTGACGGGCGAACTGATTCCAAACGTCCGTGAAGGACAGCGACCATCCGGGGAACTCTGGATGCACTGGAACTTGCAGCGCGATATAAGAAAAACAAGAACGGTGGTGCATGTCCACGCCACGCACATCGTTGCCGCCATGTATGCAGATATCGACTTGCAAGCCATCAGTGCAGAGTTTCCTGAAATCTCGCGCTATACCCGCGTGGGACCGACGGTGCCCGCATTGCCGGCCTTGTCACGTGAATTGGCAGACGCGACGGCTGACTGTTTCGGGCTCGGCAAGGATGGGTCTCTCGCCTTCGATATCGTGGGGCAGGCGAACCATGGCGTCTGCGCGGTCGCGACAGACCCATGGGCCGCCTACGAACATATCGAGCGCCTCGACCACATTTGCGAGATTGTCCTCAAAAGCGGCGTGAACAAATCCATGTCCGTCAATAGATCCGTCGCCGCCTAAAAGGTTAACCCCAATCCCCCAAGAATTGTGTGCAACTTCAGTGCGAGAGTTTCGCACCAAGCACGTCGACTTGTTCGATCTTTGGTGCTTCGGCAAGCAACTCGGCCGCCTTGGCCATCAGCGCTGCCGCAATCGGGCCCGCCAGATGCGCCTTGCGGCCTGCGTCATCAGCAAACGCATCGAATATGCCGAACGTTGCCGGTCCCAACTTCAGCGCGAACCAGATGGGCGTGGTGGCTTCTTGATTCGCAAGGGCGAGTCCACTCTCAAGAAAGCGCGCGACGTCCGCTTCCTTCCCCGGCTTGGCTTGCAATCGTACAAACAACCCAACTCGTACCATGGTAGTCCATCCTTTCTGAGGTTGAAGAAGATGAGGGGGATTCTAGCGGTGAACGGCAATCTGCACTAGTGGCGGGAATGACAATTATGCTAGAGTTATCGCCATGCGTATTTACGTGCTCGCTCTCAATGACGTCTTCGACACCGGCTTATCCACGCTTCTCGACACTTTCAGCACGGCGAACGAGCTGGCAGAATCCGCTGGGACATCTTCGGCACGTTTCGACGTCACGGTCATCGGTGTCCGGCCTCGCGTGCGCACGAGTCAAGGGCTGTCGGTGCCGGTACGACCGGCGATGCGACTTGCACGTCCGGATGTCGTACTTGTACCCGCGCTCGGGTCGAAGATGCCAGAAACTCTGCGAGTGACGCTTCAGCGGCGAGACATCATCGATACGCACGTGCTCCTGCGTCGTTGGTCTGATAGCGGCGCGTTGGTCGGTGCCGCCTGCACAGGAACGTTTGTTCTCGCCGGCACATCACTGCTCGACGGACAACGTGCGACCACGTCATGGTGGCTTGCCCCGTTCTTTCGTGAACGGTACCCGCATGTCGTTCTAGACGACTCACATATGCTGGTCGGTTCATCGCGCTTTGTCACCGCTGGTGCTGCGCTCGCGCACCTCGATCTCGCCTTGTGGCTAGTCCGTCGCCGTAGCCCGGCACTGGCAGCGCTGACAGCCCGCTATCTGGTCGTTGACCCGCGGCCATCGCAGGCGGCATTCGCGATTCCTGACCACCTAGCGCATTCAGACCCGCTCGTCGAACGCTTCGAACGATGGGCTCGGCGCCAACTGGCCGACGGCTTCTCGCTCAGTGAAGCGGCCCGCGCAGCCCTCACAAGCGAACGGACCCTGGCACGTCGGCTACAATCCGTGTTGGGCAAGTCCCCGCTCGCGTTCTTTCAAGATATCCGTGTCGAGCGCGCGGTACACCTGCTGCAAACGACCACCGCAAGCGTTGACCAGATTGCTGATCAAGTCGGCTATGCCGACGGGGTGACGCTGCGTACACTCATTCGGCGTAAGCTCGGCCGCGGCGTTCGCGAACTGCGTGCGCGCAATTGATTTCCTTGGGAACTGAAACGGAGTTACGTGCTTCTCCCCACAAATTTATGGATTTGGGCCACTCATGCGAGGGGTTAAGATGGACCTGTTTTTATCCAGGTAGGAGGGAGCGATCACGACCGGAATGTGTTATCTATTTTCGATTGGGAACTGCGTTCTTGGCAGACGTGAGAAGATCCGCACGCGAAGTACCTTCGCTAGGATACGCGGTTGCCATCCCTACAGCAACGATTGGACCAAGATCCAAGGCCTCGAAGGTCATATGGAGATGGGATACCATGGTTTTCGCATCTTCGGCACCTGTACCATATAACAGCGCGACAAACTCCGCACCCCGATACCGTGCCACAACCTGGCCTGCCTGGGTCAAGGTCTCTTTTGCAGCCTGAGCGATCCTGTGCAGACACTCGTCACCCGTGGCGTACCCATAAGTATCGTTAAACGCCTTAAAATTTTCAAGAGTAAAGAAGAGCAGTGATATCGGCAGGTATTCTTGTGCCGCACGTCCCCACTCCAGCTCAAAGAGCTCATCGAACGCCCACCAGTTCATTATGCCCGTGACGCTGTCGATTGTCGGAGACACCTGGATATTGGCGTTCTGGGATGCCATCTTCTGGGACTGTGCTCGGTGGTTGGTGTCTTCTTGGATCCTGGATACCATTGCGACCTTGGCTAGGAGTTCGGCCTTGATGATTGGTTTACGGATATAGTCGACAGCCCCTCGCCTAAAGGCCAATTGAATCGTGCCGGGTGTCGTATCGGCCGAGACCATGAGGATTGGGACCGTATCAAATGGCTTCATGGATTTAATCCGCGTGCAGGCATCGAGTCCATCGAACCCTGGCATCTTGACATCGAGCAAAATCAGATCGATTGAGGTCGACGGCTTGCCATCACTCAACCCCTTTAAATAATCCAACGCCTCCTTTGCGGAATTCTTCGACACGACTACGTAGTCAACTGACTTCAGGTAGGCTCCGACGAGCAGACAATCATCCTGTGAGTCATCGATAAGTAAGATGGCCATATAGTACTTTCAAGATCTATAGGTTTACCCTACCAGGAAAGAGTCAGCCGACCAAGGCATTGTTGAGAAAAAGGAGTACAGGAAACAGGTGGTAAAACTCCAAGACACGAACTGCGGCTATTCTTCCAAGCCAATTCTCTGAGTTTAAGGCCAGCCGAATATGGCCGCTGAAAGAATTGATCAATCGATACCTGCCCCCAGGGATTTGAACTTAATTATGCATACCAACCAGACAACACTGTGCCAGTGCTGATTGTCAGGCCGTGGCAGGATTCTCGTTCGCCCTTCGTCCTCACAGGAAAAGAGTACGAGCCTGACGTTATTTCTCAGGTGACTCACACACACATCTATCAAGATCGATTAGGAAGCTGCTATATTATTTTCTCACCTCGTTCGAGGCCACGCATGGATATGTTGATGATCGTGTTTCGTACTTCACTGAAGGAACCCGTGCATGAGTTATTGCGAAAGTGCGAGGTCAAGGCCTACACCGAAATTCCAGGGACGATTGGTACGGGACAATCGGGATCAACGGAAGGGGGCTCGTTCTATGCAGGTGGAAACACGGTGATCCTTGCCTCGCTCGAACCAGCTCAACGTGACAAGGTTGCCGGCGCGGTTACGGACTGGTGTGCACAGGCGAAACAAGCAGGATGGGTCAAACCAGTCATTCGGGTATTCTCCTGGCCCTGCACACAACTTATTTAGGCGCGACCCACTATCGAGTCGGCTTGGCATATCTTGAGCTTAACCTTGTTGTAGAATGTTTCAATAATGGATCGTCATCCTCTCCGAGGTTCACATGGCACGGCAGACCCAGGCTCAGCTGCAGCGGACCTATCGAGAGCAAGCGCTCAAGATGTTTCCATGGATCTGTGCGCATTGTGGGCGGGAATTTAGCGGGAAGAAGCTGAACCAGCTCACGGTCCACCACAAGGACCACAACCACGACAACAATCCTCCCGACGGGAGCAACTGGGAGTTGCTCTGCCTCTACTGTCACGACAATGAGCACCAGCGGAATCAGGTGACGGACCCGTCTACTGAGTCACCGTCGAGCCGGACGCAAGAGCGCCCTTCAACCTTCACACCCTTCGCCCGTCTTGTAGAATTGCACAAGCGCAAGACATAACCGGATGCTGAAAAAGTCTCTGTTCTCACCCGCCCAACCCCGGTGTCTACTTCACCCGCCCGCCCTGAGGCCGCCAAGACAGCCTCTTCACCTATGGACGCACTCTTCACCAGGCGTCGTTCTTCCCTCAAAAGCATTCTCAACATAGCCCACTCGGTGAACAAGCTGTCTTGGCACTAACTCTTTTCTCGCTCCAGCTATGAAATATAGACCAGTGGCTCCTTGTTCGCGGTATATGCTATACGCTACCTGCCTTGAATCGTCGGCCATTAGTCTCATACCGTTAGCGATACGATCATGAATCTTTCCCATCCCCGCGACCCCTTGCATGGAATCACGCTGGAGACCATCATCAAGGAACTGGTCGAGCGGTATGGCTGGGCCGAGATGGGTCGTCGTGTCCCGATCCGCTGTTTTCTCCACGACCCGAGCGTGAAATCCAGCCTCACGTTCCTCCGAAAAACCCCCTGGGCGCGGGAACGCGTTGAAGGATGGTACATCGCGCATAAAGACATGTGAGCCAGAGCGACCGGCTCTAGCCAGCTGAATTCTTCCAGAATCACGGAACCACTTCTCTATGGCCTCAAACGCCACGATCTTTAAAGCGACGGTGCAGATCTCCGACATGGACCGCCAATACTATGGAGCCCATGCACTCACCGTGGCACGGCATCCCTCTGAAACCGACGAGCGCATGATGGTGCGGTTGCTGGCTTTTGTGTTGCACGCGCATGAAACCTTGTCGTTCGGCCGTGGACTGAGCACCGAAGAGGAGCCTGCTCTTTGGCGTAAGGATTTGACGGGCGCCATCGACCTCTGGGTCGAGGTGGGCCAGCCGGAGGAGAAAACCCTTCGCCGGGCCTGCGGTCGTGCAAAACAGGTCTATATCTATACGTATGGCGGTCGTGGCGCCGATCAATGGTGGGAGAAAAACCTCGTCACACTTGCGCGGTTGAACAATCTGGCGGTGATGAACCTACCCCTGGACGGGAGCCGCGCCTTGGCCACGCTCGCGCAGCCGAGCATGGAGTTGCAATGCACCATTCAAGAGGGACAGATTTGGATGGCAAATGGAGAGTACACCGCGCACATGGCATTGACGATATTGAAAGACACCTCAGGTCCATTCGGACAGTGAACAAGAAGACCGGCATTCCCACGAGTAAAGAGCCGAAGGGACAGATCGAGATTCAGGGCGAACAGCGAGCGGCAGTCGCCCGCATCCTGCGTCGGTTGACTTCCTCCCGCTTCCACGGTACAGGTTGCATCATTATTCGGACAGGCGTGCGCACCTCCTCCATCACAAAGAGGCCACCATCATGAAGAATGTGGAGATGACTGTCGAAGGAACAATGTTGACCATCAAGGTCGATCTGTCCAAGGAGTTCGGACCCTCTGCCTCGGGAAAAACGACCATCATTGCCTCGACTGAGGGAAATGTGACCATCCCGAATCGCGAGGAAAAGGTCGGGCTGAACGTATATCGGAAGAAGTGATCGCGATGGCGCTTCAGACATGAGATGAGAAGGAACTCGTGGGCCGGGAGGGTGCTCTTCATAACAGCGACAAGTGCCGAAAACTCTATGGTACCTCATGACTTTCTAACGGCGATGGCATATACTCGGTCGCCTGGAACTTATCGTGAGCGGAGAAAACGACTCCTCCTGGCTCTTTGAACACCCGATACCGGAAGGGTGCATTAACGGCACGTGAGCGACATGGCCAAATTCGATGTAATCCGCCTCTACCTGCGCCAGCAGTTTCCCAAACACCACATC
>DATEPD010000215.1:0-3428 GCA_035273365.1 Nitrospiraceae bacterium
AGTTGCCCAATGGGCTTGCCGAATTCGTCCACGACCTGCGTTTCAGTGAGTGCAAGTTGCTCGGTTTGCCAATCTGTAGGTCAGAAACTTTAGTGATTCCCTTCGGGCTTGAGGGAGGACTGAGGACTCCCAAATCCCGAAGGTTAATGTAAATATCCATGGAATGTCAGCTGTGTTTTCACCCTAACTAGCTGGATTACGCACAGACTTGATGCCGATTTCGGTCATTGCGGGCTTTTTGGCGATCCCTTCGAGTCGGCGGCGCGTTCGAGCCCTCGCCCGCCTTGCACGGCGCGAGAGGCTCAAACGTGAAGCCCTGTAAACGGATTGCGAAGATATGGTCAAACCACACATGCAATGGCCGACAGCGTTCAGGCGAATCTGAACGGTATCTGAGATCGCACGCTTTGAGATGCATCAATAATGCGGGAACTTCTTTAGCATGGAGGGAAAACGCTGGTGCCAGAAATAGGAGAGAGAGTCGGAGGGTTGCCCTCGGCGGCCAGCGCCGAGTGTATAGCAGAATGAAGGACCTCCACGACGCTTTCTTTCATCAACACCGTTACGGCCCCGGCCGCCACAATGGCAGCCGCTCGATGATTAATCGCATCAATGGAAAGGCCAATAAAAACCATATGGGGATGGCGCGTCTTGATCGAGCGGGTGGCTGCAATTCCGTCCATCTTTGCCATATAGACATCCATCAGTATGACATCAGGCAGGAGGCTATCCGCTTGCTCTACCGCTTGAAGTCCATTGGCCGCTTCTCCCACGACTTCAATATCGTGGTGCTGCGACAGGAAGACGCGAACGACTTGTCGAAAAAGTGCGTGGTCATCAACGAGCAAGACGCGGATTCGACTTTCCTTGTCAATTGAACTTGCCATCCAATCCTCTGTCGTACGAATGACTTGCTCGCATAAGTATAACAAGGGACTGAGACCTCCCGTTCGTAGGATCTTTCCTGCAAAGAATACGCGTATTATTTAGAGGGTAAGGATTTCTGGGGCCGGTCACTGGTTTCCACAAGTCACTTGGTATATCGTCTGGCCCTTGTTTCTGCTCAAGATTTTAGGAGACGTACGATGAACATCAGATTCCTGATCCTGTGGCTGGCGCTGGGGCTGCTCGCTGGCGGAGGTTGCGCCAAGGTGAAAAAGATGTATGAGGATAAGACGTACGAGGTCAAGGTTCGCACGGATTTCGAGCCGTCCGCCGACTTCTCTTCGTTTCATACATTTGCCCATTCGGGAATGACGGATAGAGGACGACAGATCGCGGCCACTGACAACAATTCGCCCTTGAGAATGCGGATCAAAGAGATCGTCAATAAGCAGCTCGTCGCCAAGGAGCTTCGGCAAGTCGGATTGGAAGACGCCCCAGACCTGCTCGTACATCTTTTATTCGGCGTAAATGAGGCCGGTAAATTTAAGGAAGCCACCTTGGTAGTGAATTTGGCTGAATCGACGAACAAGAAGAGAGTGTGGCAGGCCGTGATCACGGAAACGGTGGGAGACAATCTGGAGAAGAACTTTCACATGGTCGACAAGGGGGTCGCCAAGGCATTCAAAGATTATCCCCAGACCAAATGACTTGAGGCAGCGAAGGGTGCGGCTTAGCAGCACCCGTCCAATCTAGTTGTATGTTGTTACAGTGACGCGAATTGCAGAACGAAAGGCTGAGAATTACGATGGTTGGATCGCCTGCCTATCTCACGTTTCCTTCCCGTCCGTAACCCAAGAGATTCCGGGAAGCGAATACGAATTGCGTTTCCGAATGTCTAATTCAAAAATCCAGCCCCTCATACATTCATTGCGGCCGACGCACCACCGCTCAATTAATGGCCGTCAGAACCGAAGCTGACGGAGCTTTCTTTAACCACTGCCTCGCCTGTCTGTAGTTCAAGTCGTTAGTGTTCGCAAAAGCCGCATGTGTCTAGCAATTCGCTATGCCTGGGGGATGTGAAATTTACAGATTTGATTGTTACCACTCATGCGCTCGCTAATCCGTCTGCGAACCAGGGACGCCCCCAGGCCACAGTGATTGTCATCTACATTACATTTCGCCTCGGGCCATGTACTATTGGTCCTTTATATAATGTGTCGGGAGCTCACAGTGACTGACCCCACCGGGCCCATAACCGGAATTCCCATCCGCGTTTTAATCGTCGATAATCATTCCATATTCCGCCAGGTATTACGCAACATTCTGGGCAGGTATCCAGACGTAGAGATCGTGGGCGAAGCGGCCAATGGACTGCAGGCGGTGGAGCGAGCCGATACGCTCCGGCCGGAACTTATTTTGATGGATGTCAACATGCCTCTGATGGGGGGAATTGAAGCGACTCGCACCATTAAGGACCGCTACCCTCGAATGGTCATTATCGGGCTGTCAGCGGATGCGAAGGAACATCGAACGACGATGCACGCGGCAGGGGCCTTCCTAGTTTTGACGAAAGAAGATGTGGTGCACGAACTGTATGTAGCCCTCCACAGAGCAAAGGCGGAAAGCGCCCGAATTGCAGCCCCCGCAGATGAACCCCCTCAACGAGACGGACAAGAGGAAAAACCCCCGGGCCAGGCGTCTCCTGAGAAACCCGCTCCCTCATGAACGAGGTGCTTTAGTGGTCAGTCTCTGTGAGGTAGGACTCTATAGCCTTTTTGGCCTGCATGAAGCATCCGCACGCCGCCTTTCTCATCGCCGGAATATCGCCTAGCTCAACGTTGCCATATCGGTAGTCCACCCAGCCTTTGTCCTGAAACCCCGATAACGTCTGGGTCACGGTGACTCGTTGCACTCCGAGCTGCTCAGCGAGGAAGTCATGCGTGAAGGGAAATTCTTTCCGGCCGGTGCGATGCTGATGGGCCAGCAGCCACCTCGCTAGTCGTTGTTCGACGGGGTGGAATTGACTACATCCGACTGAAATCACCGCATGGCGAAAAAGAACGGCGGTAAAGCGCCTGACAATCTTAGTCAATATAGGCAGTCTAGGAAGTAACGGTCGGAGCCTAGAGATACGGACGCGAAATACCGTGCCACCGATTTGTACAATGGTGCGGCAGGGGGAACACCGAAGGCCGCTGAGTGAATAGGAACCGGTACAGCCTTCAGGCCCTATGACGGCAACTTCTACCGTGCGCCCTCTTGGCTGGAAATCCAATACGCTGATAGCGGCATCGATAGGGAAGTCGACATATCGCATAGGCGTTCCAACTTCATCTATTTTATCTTTAGTGGTCAGAGACACCACCGACAGATAAGGGCGCAACGTCTTTGCCTCCTTTGCAGGGAGTCGTGCAAGCATTTCGTTCTGCTTGAAGGTTGCTCTCGTTAACAATTGGGTTGACCTCCGTCTACATACTTACATAAATCATATGTCTTAATCGATCGCTGCCATGCGTCGCGCGTAGCTCCTGATGCAAGCAATC
>DATEPD010000216.1:0-4719 GCA_035273365.1 Nitrospiraceae bacterium
GGGTTAGGCAAGATCAGGCAAAGCAACATCCTCTGGATCGATTCATTGGCGAACATTGCCAAACAGCAGGGTGAAGAAGCATCGGCGCTGGATGCCAAAGTACGAGCAGAACCACTAGTTGAACGGGTGTTCTATATTAGAAACTTGCAAGCGACAGAGCTCCTGACGGCTCTTCGGCAGTACTTGAGTCCGAGAGGGTTGATGCAACAGAGTCAGGGGTCCAATGCCTTAGTCGTGCGAGATACGGAAACCCAGATTGGGATACTTAAACAGCTGATTGACGGGCTCGATCTCGAAGTGCCTCAGGTCCAAATCGAAGCGAGGATTGTGCAAGCTGATACGACCTATTCCCGTTCCCTGGGTGTACAGTGGGGTGTCCAGAATGTGAATCAGCTCGGATCGTCTTTTGGGGTGGCGAACTTCAAGACGGGTGTTACCGGAGCATTTGGCGCTCAAGCATCTAATTTTCTGGTCAATCTTCCCGCCACAGTCGGAGGTTTGACATCGACTCCAGGTGTCGGGTTTACGATTGGGAGAACAGATGGAGCGTTGTTAGATATGCGATTGTCGGCAGGTGAGTTGCTGGGTCTGAGTAAAGTCATTGCCGCGCCGAAAGTCACCACGTTGGACAAGCGCGAGGCCAAGATCTCACAGGGGGAATCGATTCCCTTCCAGACGACCTCCCTCCAGGGGACTCAGACGACCTTTGTGGATGCGAATTTGGAACTGAATGTAACGCCCCAGATTACCTCGCGAGATCCGAAGGAAACCGGTAAGCTGATCATGATGAAGGTTCGTGCAACCAGAAATGCAGTCGGTGCCCGGAGCAATCCGGCTGGTCCAAGTATTGATCGTCGCGAAGCCAATACACAGGTTAATATTCGCGATGGTGAGACCATGGTGATAGGCGGGGTATTTATCGATACACAGAGCAATACTGTGGCTGGTATCCCCTATCTCTCTCGCGTGCCTGTTTTGGGATGGCTCTTCAAGCAGAAGACCGAGGCAGTTGCAAAACAAGAGCTGCTCATCTTCTTGACACCCACGATCGTGAAAACAATGTGAAGAGCTAAGAGCGGACCTTCTCTCTCTTCATTAATGGAGGGCTCAAGAAGGTAAGGCACTAGGGTTGGTATTTTATTTCGATCCTCCAAGCGCACATTCTCGTCCGCTACGTATTTCTGACATGATCGATGCCGTACCTATCCCGTGCAAGAACATGTGGCGGGTGATCGGTCAGATGTTCTTGCAAAACAATCGCATTCGATCAGACATCATGGACGGGGCAGCGGTGATCTCCATTTCGAAACAACCGATGTGATTGTCAGTAAGTCTGAAGCGGATACTCCACAGGCCGTGACACGCGAACTGTTGGTATAAAGGCGTATCTGAAAACCTTCTAGTTTCCCACTCCGTTGTGGTACCATCCCCCCTCGATGGCAGCCGTTGCAATGCATCATGACGCCAGGCGAAGGAGCCGTGAATCCCGGTCTTCCTATCCAAGAAACATCGGATGGGCGACGGGAAGATTGGGTCAGGAGAGACCGTCATTGACCATCACCGGTGTGGCAGAACAGATTGTACCGGTGATCTTAGGGGAACGGTCCTACGACATCATCCTCCATCCTGGGTTACTTGCGACAGTGGGTGAGAGGCTCGGCGCTCTTACGACTTCTCCGAAGATCGGGGTAGTGACCGATCGGCATGTAGCACACCATTATCTACAAGCAGTCCTCCGCTCGCTTCGGAAGGCAGGCTACGACCCGACTCCGATTATCTTGCCGCCGGGAGAGCGGACAAAGACACTCATCACCATTGCCAAGATCCTCGATGTGTTGGCCAGACACAAATTTGAACGTCAGTCTCTATTGCTGGCTCTCGGTGGCGGAGTCATCGGTGATGTCACCGGATTTGCTGCTGCGATCTATCAACGGGGAATTCCGTTTGTACAAGTACCGACCACGCTTGTGGCTCAAGTGGATTCCAGCGTTGGCGGAAAAACCGGTGTAGACCATCGGTTGGGAAAGAATCTCATTGGAGCTTTTTACCAACCGCGCGCGGTATTAATTGACCCGCGCACACTACGCACCCTGCCTCGCCGAGAATGGATTGCTGGTTTAGCCGAAGTGATCAAATACGGGATTATCGCCGAGGAAGGATTCTTCGCCTTTCTGGAGCAGGAAATTTCTGCACTCCTGAAACTTAAGGATGAGCCGGTTATTCATGCAATCAAACGATCCTGTGAGATCAAAGCGCAGGTAGTTGCCGCAGACGAACGGGAGTCGGACCGCCGACGGATTCTCAATTATGGCCACACAATCGGACATGCATTGGAGTCACTCACGGGCTACCGCGGGTTGATTCATGGTGAAGCGGTTGG
The DNA here is from genome assembly GCA_035273365.1 of Nitrospiraceae bacterium. Classification (GTDB taxonomy): domain Bacteria; phylum Nitrospirota; class Nitrospiria; order Nitrospirales; family Nitrospiraceae; genus Palsa-1315. The sequence continues at coordinate 2,381 of DATEPD010000216.1, forward strand.
GATCGGATTGGTGCAAGAAGCCGATTTGGCTTGTTATATGGGCCTGTGTGGGCGAGACGTTGTCGAACGGATTAGGAGCCTGGTCCAGCGGGTTGGGTTATCCGAACAGGTCCCACGGGCATCCTTTACCTCCCTTTGGGGTGCCATGCAACATGACAAGAAAGTGATCGGTGGGCGGGTCATCGGGGTATGGCCTGTGCGGATTGGGGAGGTGGTCATTCGGCCGATCGAACATGAAGTATGCGAAGCGTGGTTTCGGAGCACGCACGGCCGTGGGAGCCGACTGTCGAGTGGCCGTCAGTTGGGCAAGCACCCTATTCGTCAAAAGGCCCGTGCACGAAGGTAAATCTATGACGACCACACGCACGCCCTCTGTAGCATCCCTTCAACAGGCATTGCGGGAGAAAACACGCGAAGTTGATGTGCTCCATCGGATTTCTGCGTCGATCAGCAACCAACTTGATCTCGAAGCCATTCTCAAACATATCGTCGAGGTGGTTGTTGAAGTTACTAAAGCGGATGCCTGCCTCCTGTATCTCTTGTCGGATAACCAAGACGAACTCATTCTTCGAGCCTCGAAAAATCCTCATCCGAAATTGATTGGCCGCATCACGATCGGTTTGGGGGAGGGCATCACCGGGTGGGTCGCTCAGGAACGAACGCGCGTCGTGATCCCCAGTAACGCGAACGACGATCCGCGCTTCAAGTTTTTTCATAATCTTCCAGAAGACCGCCATCAAGCCTTTGTCTCCGTACCGATCATGGCCAAAAAAGAAGTGGTCGGCGTGATCAATGTCCAACATAAACGCCCAAGGCGCTATCAGGCGGATGAGATTGCGTTGCTGTCAACAATTGCCAATCAAGTCGGTGGCGCGATTGAGAACGCGCGGCTCTACGATCAGATGCAACGCAAAGCCTTACAGGTGGAAACGTTGTCACAGGTCTCAGAAACCGTGGCGTCCAATCGGTTGATTAAAGATGTGCTTCAACTCCTGGTGACGATGACCGCGCAAATGATGAACTCCAAGATCTGCTCGATCATGTTATTGGACGAAGCCAGCGGCGAACTGCGCATCGAGGCGACGCAGAGCCTCAGCGAGCAGTACCGCCGCAAGCCAAACCTCAAAGTGGGGCAGGGCATAAGTGGCCGTGCAGTGAAAGATCGCCGACCGATTATCGTGGCCGATGTCACGACGGATCGAGACTACATCTATCGGGATATGGCCAAACAGGAAGGGCTGTGCTCATTGGTCTCGGTACCGATGATGGTGCGAGACAAGGCGATGGGCGTGATCAATAGCTACACGTCTTTTCCGCACGTGTTTACCAGCGAAGAGGTCAAGTTGCTCCAGGCCATCGCGAATCAGGCCGCCATTGCCATCGAGCATACGGCCCTGGTTGAGAGGTCCTTCGAGATGCAGGAAGCGCTGGCGGTTCGGAAACTTATGGAGCGGGCCAAGGGTTACTTGATGCGCTCGAGGAGGCTGACTGAAGAAGAGGCCTTCAAACTCATTCAGCGGCAAAGTATGGATTTGCGGAAGTCGATGCGCGAAATAGCCGAGGCGGTACTCTTAGCGGCGGAACTCGACCAACGGGCTGAAAAACAGCGGGGATAGATCCGGCCTAATCGTCACGCGAGACATGCGAGAAAGGCGAGACGAGCGAAAAAACACGATCCGAAGTTCAAAGTTCTGGAAACCGGGATTCTTCCCTTGTGTATCGCTAGTCCCGCCTTTCGCGCACGTCCCGCTCGTCGCGCGTCGCTTCACCTTTCACGGTTTTGAACGGTTCCGTTCTGTCTCTTGCTCCGCCAGCTTCTTCTTGATGTCCTGCAGCTCCTTGCGTAGCTCATCCATATCGGTATTTCGCTGGGTGGGTTCCCCCGTCGCGGGCGTCGGTGCTTGAACGGCACTCGGTCGCATGTCCGATGAGACAGGCATTGTGGCAAGCAGGTCGTAGTCGATCACCAGCGTTGCGTTGGTTGAGCGAGCGGCGGATTCCGGGACGAAGTGCACTGTGCGGTTCGCCAGTCCGGTCGGATTGGCAATGCGCCGATCGGCCTTGTTACTTGTTTCGCCTTCTTCCAGCCGGTGACGATAATCAGTCAAAGTCAGATACAGTGACCGACCGTTGACGTAGAGCGAACCCTCTGTCAGTAGAGGTTGTTCTGACGAACAGACACCGGGAGAACGGAGAGAGGATGAGCAAAAGGCCAACCCGCCGGATTGCGGAGAGGCCGGCGTACCGGCTTGGATAACGCGAAATCCAACCTGCTGGTCCGATGCAGCTCTGGCAATCCCATCGGCTAGGAGCGGTGCCAGGTACTCAATCTCTTCGTT
>DATEPD010000217.1:0-3630 GCA_035273365.1 Nitrospiraceae bacterium
TTGATGGTCGTGAGCTGACCTTCAAAACGAAACATGCTGGCAGAAATGAGGGTCTTCTTGGCGAAGAAGCAGGCATCGTTTACGAGAAATCGCGTCGAAAAGTTGTCGGATCCATCCAGCACCATGTCGTACTCTTTAAGGAGCGGAAGAATATTGTCGGCATCCACCAGCTGGTGATAGGCATTGACCGTGATCTCTGGATTGATGGCCGTGAGAGTTTTCTTCCCGGATTCCGATTTTGGGATGCCGACCGTTGCCGTGGAGTGCAGGATTTGCCGCTGCAAGTTCGAGAGGTCGACGACATCGCCATCGATCAGACCGATGGTGCCGACACCGGCTGCGGCAAGATAGAGTCCGGCAGGCGAGCCAAGCCCACCTGCGCCGATCAGCAAGACTTTTGCCTTACTCAGCTTTATCTGGCCCTTGCCGCCCACCTCGCTCAGAATGATCTGACGGCTATATCGTTGAATCTGTGGTTCAGTCAGTTCCATTTTTGAAGACGTTCTACGTTAACCGTTATTCGTGAACGGCGGAATCACTTCGATTAACAATTTACGTTTAACGGGTACCATTCCTATTCCACGACGTTCAATTCTATTGGATCGACGATGACGCCCTTCTTGCGAAGGCCTGCGATCGCCCGTTCGATTTCCGTACTATCTCCGATCAGTTCGAGATCCATCCACCCGGTGGTTTCACGAACGTCGGCTCGCCGGACATTTGTGACGACCTTGAATTCGTGACCGATCTGATAGACGACCGGTTCTTTGATCTTGTCTTCTGGAAACCGAATGTGAAATTTCAAATTTGGCATGGTGTCCCCCCGGCAATGGCGGGCACGATTGAGACTTCGTCGCCGTCTTTGAGCGAGGTCTCTTTGCCCTTGAGGAATCGGATATCTTCCTCGTTGACGTAAATATTCACAAACCGGCGAAGCTCTCCGGTGTTGTCGCAGAGGCGATCTTTGATCCCAGGGTGAGAAGCGTTCAAGGTGTCGATCATCTCAGCGATACTCTGGGCCTGTGCGTCGACTTCTCCCTGTCCCTTCGTCAGAGGACGGAGTGGGGTTGGAATGCGAACCTTAATCATGCGTCACTACTCCCGTGTTTCCCTACCTTAAATGTTTGCTCAAAACTGACAAGACTCGGCTGAATGCGGTGAGGCCTACCGACCGCATCGATCACGGCTTCCTGCGTTTTTAAGCCATTACCGGTGATGTAGGCGACCGTCACGTCGTTTTTCTTGATCGTGCCTTGTTTCACCAACTTCTGAAGCACGCCGATCGTTACGCCGCCGGCGGTTTCTGCGAAAATCCCTTCGGTTTGCGCCAACAGCTTGATGCCTTCCACGACTTCTTCGTCTGAGACCATGTCCATGGAGCCTTTACTCTCTTCGGTCGCTTTGAGGGCGTAGTACCCGTCGGCGGGATTGCCGATGGCCAGCGACTTCGCGATCGTCTTGGGCTTCACCGGTTTGAAGAAGTCCCGTCCCGCCTTGAATGCCGTGGAAATGGGGGAGCAGCCTTCAGCTTGTGCCCCGTTGATCTTCGTCCGCACGCCGTCGATGAGACCCACGGTTTTCATTTCATGGAGACCCTTCCAGATCTTGGTCAAGAGGGAGCCGGATGCCATTGGGATGACGACTTGATCAGGAGTGCGCCAGCCGAGTTGCTCCACGGTTTCGTATGCCAGCGTCTTCGAGCCTTCCGCATAGTAGGGACGTATGTTGATATTCACAAAGGCCCAGCCGTGTTCGCCGGCGATCTCGCTGCAGAGGCGATTGACATCGTCATAATTGCCTTCGACTTCGACCACGTTCGGCTTATAGATCAAATTCCCGAGGACCTTAGCGGCTTCCAAGTCACCGGGAATGAACACGTAGGCGCGCATTCCAGAAGCCGCCGCATGGGCGGCGACGGAATTGGCCAGATTGCCAGTCGAGGCACAGGCGATCGTTTCAAATCCCAATTCGCGAGCCCTGGTGATGGCCACAGCCACCACACGATCTTTAAACGATAGTGTGGGATGGTTGACCGTATCGTTCTTGATGTAGAGCTCGTCCAATCCGAGGTAGGCGCCGAGATTTTTGGCGCGCACGAGCGGGGTCATCCCGGCATGCGGACCGAGAAACGTCGGTCCCTCCACCGGCAGAAGATCGGCATAGCGCCAGATACTGTGTGGCCCGTCCTGGATCTTCTGGCGGGAAATGCCCTTCTTGATCTCCTCGTAGTTGTATTTCACCTCGAGTGGGCCAAAGCACATTTCGCAGACATGGATCGCCTTCGTCGGATATTCTTTGCCGCATTCGCGACAGACTAGCGCTTTCATTGTGGCCATGGTGACTCCACCTTGCTCTTTCAATAGTTACGGCCGGACGGCACAGCCGGCAAACGGATCGCCGTCGTCGAACAGTTCGGTAATGGTCGGGTGCGCGCCGCAGAGCGCGCAGTCGGGGTTGCGTTTCACTTTGATTTCCCTGAACTGCGTCTTTCGTGCATCGAAATCCAGAAACCGATTCGTGAGAGGATGTCCGATACCCAGAATGAGTTTCAAGGCTTCCGTCGCTTGGATTGTCCCAATGATGCCGGCTAATACACCGATCACGCCTGCCTCCTGGCAGGAGGCGACCAGTCCGGCCGGCGGCGGAGTTTTGAAGATGCAACGATAACAGGCGGACTGCTTCGGCACAATGGTCGTCACGCGGCCATCGAAGCGAAGGATGCCGCCATGGACCAACGGTTTCCCGGCAAAGAAGCAGGCGTCGTTGATCAAGAACTTGGCTGTGAAGTTGTCGACCCCATCGATGACGACGTCATGCTCGCTGATGATTTTCAGTGCATTGCCGGCCGTCAGCCGCTCTTCATACATCGAGACCTGGACATCAGGGTTCAACGCCTGAATCTTCTCTTTGCCCGAGAGGACTTTGGGGCGGCCGACATCCGACGTATGGTGCAGTATTTGGCGGTGAAGATTGGTCATGTCCACCACATCGCTGTCGATGAGGCCGATTGTGCCGACACCGGCTGCGGCCAGATAGAGCGCCGCCGGCGAACCGAGGCCTCCCGCGCCGACGAGGAGAACCTTGGCCTTGGCAATCTTCTTTTGCCCCTTGCCACCGACCTCCGGCAAAAGAATATGCCGGCTATACCTGTTTATCTGATCTTCGGTAAATTCCATCTCTAAATTCCGTTAGGCGTAAAACGTGAGGCGAGTAGGGACGCAAAACGCCATCTTCCCATTCTCTCGCCTTACCCCTTACGCCTGACCCCTCACGTCAAATGTTGAAGTACTTTTCTATACTGATATACCGTTCGCCTGTGTCACAGAGGATCGTGACCACGTTCTTGCCTGGTCCAAGCTCTTGGGCTACTTTCTGTGCAGCGAAAACATTCGCCCCGGCAGAAATTCCGACCAAGAGACCCTCCTTCTTCGAGAGCTGCTTGGCGGTTTGATAGGCCTCGTCGTCGGTCACGGTCATCACACGATCGAGAATGGCTTGGTTCAATACTTTTGGGATGAACCCAGCGCCGATACCCTGAATCTTATGGGGCCCTGGTTCTCCACCGGATAAGACCGGCGATCCGGCCGGCTCCACTGCAATCACTTGCACCTGGGGGTTCCGTTCCTTAAA
>DATEPD010000218.1:0-5995 GCA_035273365.1 Nitrospiraceae bacterium
ACTCCTGGCCCGACGACCCGCTCACTGCGCCAGCCACCGCGAAAGCTAAACGGCGACTGCGCTAAACCCCGACGAGAGACGAACGAGAGGTGTGAAACGTGGTGGAAATCCAATCTGTCCCGTCGCGACTGTTTTTCGCATAATACGGCCCAGCCGAATGCTCAAAAAGTTCGACAGCGAGGCCGCAGCCGAAGAAAGCACCGGAGGCGTAGCCTCTTGGCTATGTTGAGGATGCATTCGAGGTGAGAACGAAGCTGACGAGCTTTTTCAGCATTCGGCTAGATGGGGATATCGCGAGTGCCATCATACGACACCCTCGACTGGTGGGATAACTTCACAATATCGCCATCCTTGACCACCGTGTCATCGGCACTTATCTTCTTGTTCACCGCAATCAACACTTCTCGATTCGTCAGAAATTGCAACAACGGGCCCATACGACCCTGGTTCGATTCAATGAGTTTCCTCACCGTCATCGGCCCCATGACCTCAAGTTCGAATTCTGTTTCTTCGACCACATCCCGAAGCGTCAATCCAAAGACCTGCACTGTGACCATAGCTTCCTCGTTATTTCGTTTTTTGGTTTGCCTCGTTTCTTTGGTTGCGCAGCACAAACCGGATCAACCAGACAAACCAAATAGACCAGATAACCCTACGACCGGTCTGCCGCCTCATAAGCTTCTTGAATCAGTTGAGCCACGTGCTTGACCTCCGCTGCGCCCTGCAATCCCGTGCGCAATTGAATCATGCAGGCCGGACAACTTGTGGCCACGACCTCTGCACCGGTCTGTTCAATAGCCCTCCGCTTGCGCTCAACGATGCGCTGCGACGTGTCAAAATCCTTCACGAGATACGTCCCGGCTCCTCCCGCACAGCGATCAGCGTCCGGCATCTCGACATAATCGACGCCCGGTAAGCCTGCGAGAATCGTACGGGGCTCCTTGGTCACCCCCGCAGCTCGCAGATGACAGGACGAGTGATAGGTCACCTTGCACTTGGTGGCCTGCGATCCGCCCATGGCAGGTTTCACCGGCGATTGTGCCACATACTCCGAAATATGTGTGACCCGTTTGGCCAAGGCCTGAGCCGCCGCTTGCTCCGGCTCGCCCGCGAACAAGGTGGGGTAGTCCTTCAACATGAGAGTGCAGGAGGCGCATCCGGTCACCACCTTGTCGTACCCTGCCATAGATGCCAGATTCATCCGTGCCCCTTCTTTGGCCAACGCGCGATGCCCGTAAGTCTCTATTGGCGTCCCAGAACAGCGTTGTTGCGGCAAATCCGGCTCGACTCCATGTTTTCGCAGCACGGCGATCACGGCATCCCCCACCCCATCGTCGAAGTAGTTGGCTGCGCAGCCATGGAAATAGGCCACCGGAGAGTGCGCAGTTTGCCCAGCCTGGGGAATGAGTTCAGGATAGCGGTCACGGAGATGCCGCTTGGCCAATCGAGGCAGCACTAGCTGAGGCGACAATCGTGCTGTCTCGGCAAGACGATGCATGAAGGGCTTTGTCAGACGATCGAGCAGTTGCCGTATTACAGGCCGATCCCATATCGACTGATACCTCGCTAGAAACTTTAACAATCGTTCGAATTGCGCTGTCTTTGCATGGAAACGAAAGATGACACCGGCCATTTCATTCGGATGCTCAGCACGCCGGTCCAGGATGAGCTGGGATACATCGACTCCGGCCGGGCAGGCTGTACGGCAGGACTTGCAGTTGAGACAGGCCTCTACGACTCGCTTTGAATTGAGATAGCTATAGTTCTTATCGGTGACGATCTCAAACCAACCCCGCGAGCTCATGTCTTCGGATTGAAACACATCGTAGACTGGGCAGACAGCGTTACATTTGGCGCAGGTCGCACAGGATTTTGACAATCGCACATAATCGATATGATCCGTGAAAGGCCGGTCACTGATCTTGATGCCTGGGTTGAACACCCCGGATGGATCAAAGCTCCGCTTGACACGCACAAATAGCTCGTACAGCTCCGGGCCGAACATCTCTTTCACGTATTCGGCTCGCACCCGGCCATCCCCATGCTCCCCACAGATCGACCCCCCAAAACGGCCCAAGACCGTCTGGTGAATCTCGTGATAGCCCTGCACCATCTTCTGAAAATCGCCGTGGTCGTTCACATCGAGTAAAGGAATGATATGAGCATTCCCATTCCCGATATGGCCAAAAATCGCAACCGGCAGGCGCTGCCCAGCAAAGAATTCTGCGAGATATCGGATAAGTTCGCTGATCCGATCAGCCGGCACTACCACGTCGTCGACAAAATTGATGGGCTTCTTCTTCGAATCGAACCGATAGAGCGTAGGATAGAGGGCCTTGCGAGCCTTCCATAATTGCTCCCGTTGCTCAGGGTCGAAAGCGATCACGGGATCGGAGGTGTGACGATACCGGCGGGAGATGTCGGTCATCCGTTCGGCCTTGGCTCGAAGATCGCTTCCTACTCCGTCATCGTCCAATTCCACCAGGAGGGTGGCAGTGACATCTGCTGGAATGCCGTGCTTCGTCCTCCCGATCAGGTTGAGCGTGTTGGCATCCATCACTTCCAATGCGCTCGGACTCAACTCCAGCAGTTTCGGCACTGCATCGCCCACATCTTCCAAACGGTGAAAATGGATAAGCGCCGTGAGGGTCTCGCGGGGTTTTTCGACCAGCCTGATCGTCGCTTCGCTGAACAGACCGAGCGTGCCCTCGCTGCCGACGAAGAGTTTGGGAAGATCGAAACAACCTCGCGCAAGCCCATCGGCAAGACCGAAGAGGTTGTAGCCGCAACTGTTCTTGCTGACTGTCGGACGTTTCTGTGCAATCAGCACGGCATGATCTTGTAGGAGCGACCACAAATCATGAAGCGGCTTGTGCGCCTTCAGCAGATTGCTGCAGTTCAGATCGTCGAGTCCATAGGCCTTGGCATCCAGCCAGTCACCGGACTGAAGACAGACACGGAGCGCCGCCACATTATCTTTGACGGCGCCGTACCGCAGCGTGTGAGGACCGGATGAGTTGTTCGCCAACATCCCACCGAGCTTGCACATGTCCCCGCTGGAAGGGTCCGGTCCGAACAACAATCCTTGGCGACCCAGGTGCTTATTCAATTCAGTGAGCACAATCCCCGGCTGCACTCGCGCCCATTTCTCTTCCCGATTCACTTCGAGAACCCGGTTCAACCGCGAGACATCAAGAATGATCCCTGAGCCGATCGCAGAGCCGGTCAGATTCGTCCCGGCGGCACGCGGCGTCAGAGGGATGCCACGCTCTACGGCATATCGCACCGTGGCGACGATGTCCTCCTCAGACTCGACGAGCACGACGGCCTGAGGCGTCATGCGATAGATACTCGCATCGACCGCATAGGCAGTGAGCGTCGAGTAGTCGTCTTTGACTTTATGACTGCCTATCGCGGCGCGAAGATCCGAAGCTATGGAGCGGGAACGTTCAGGCAGAATGAGAGTTGGTGCGGTCATAGTTGGAAGCGTCGATTATTCTAAACGGACTCTTGAGACCAGCACAAGTCTGGTTGTGGCGCAGTATACGACCGGGTAGCAGGCGGCAAAATGCATAGATTGCACCTCGTACTCTCCACAGGATGCTCAAAAAGATCGTCCAGCAAGGCCGCAGCGAGTGAAGGGCCGAAGCGTACCCTTGGGGTACGTTGAGGGCCTGAACGATGCGAGAACGCCGCTGGCGGGCTTTTTCAGCATCCTGCCAACTGCTAAGATGCGGTTCGCAGAAAGGAGCCAACCCCTGTGACCAACACACGTCCCACTCTTTATGTCTCACGGCTCCTCCCCGATCCCGTGATGGCCATTGTGCGGGAACGGTTTCAACTGGTGAAGGATCCTCATGATACATTGTCCGCTCCTTCGACACTTCGTGAAGGACTCTGCCAAGCCGATGCCGCGATCGTCACCCTAGGCGATCGCATCGACGCGGAGACCATTCATAAAACCACTCGGCTGAAAATCCTAGCGAACTATGCCGTCGGGTATAACAACATCGATCTTGCCGCAGCGCGACAGCGTGGTCTGATCGTCACGAATACTCCGGATGTCTTGACGGATGCGACCGCGGATCTGACCTGGGCCTTAATCTTGGCGACGGCCCGTCGCGTCGTCGAAGGCGATGCCCTCGTTCGCTCCGGTCACTGGAACGGCTGGAGTCCCACACAGCTTTTGGGCGCTGAAGTCTCGGGCAAGACACTGGGGATTATTGGGATGGGACGGATCGGGCAAGCGGTAGCCCACCGAGCGACAGGGTTTCGCATGGCGGTGCGCTATCACACACGCCAGCTCATGGCCACTTCATCTCTCCCCTGTGAGTGGGAGTATCGATCGCTGCAAGATCTTCTCGAGGAAGCCGATATCGTGACAATCCATCTGCCTCTCACGCCGGCCACCCATCATCTGATCGGCGCGCGCGAATTGGCCTGGATGCGCCCTACCGCCTTCATCATCAATACGGCTCGTGGTCCAATCGTCGATGAAGCCGCATTGGTCGAGGCCCTCAAGACAGGCATCATCGCCGGCGCAGGACTTGACGTCTATGAAGAGGAACCGACCATCCACTCAACGCTGGCACAGCTGAAGCAGGTGGTGCTGCTCCCCCATCTAGGCTCTGCCACACTGCACGCAAGGGTTCAGATGGGACTCGTCTGTTTGGAAAACATTCAAGCAGTCCTAGAAGGACGTCCTGCCCCAAACCAGATTCCCTAGGAAGGATATGGCTGCAGAAGCGAGAACGAAGCTGGCGGACCTTTTCAGCATCCTGCAGCTAGTTTCCGTAGCGGAAGGAGGAAGTCGGCTCAACAGTGGCCTCGTGTGCACGCGCTGATTCGAGTCGTTTCGGGACGTCGTGGAAATTCGGAATCGATTCGTAGATTGCGGCAGCCTGGCTCCATTGTTCTTGGGCTTCGTAGAGTAAGCCGAGTTCATAGCGAATAGCTTGCGCCTTGGCCCCCTGGCACTTTGGATCTTTCAGCAGCAGCTCGAGCTGTGCGCTCGCCGACCGGCATTCTCCCTGTTCTTTCAAACACACCGCGATCATGAGACAGGAGTCTGAGAAAAAGTCCTGGCTCTGCAGCGAGAGACAAAATTCTTCCTTCGCTTCATCCAGCAGCCCCATGTTCTTATAGGCCACTCCCAGGGTGTAGTGGGTTTCCGGATCAATCTCCTCGACGGGTCGAGCAGAAACCGGTGTCTCGACGGCGGGAACCGGCGCCTGTGGCTTCGGCGAAAACGTCGAGGCCCATTCGGCCAGCAACGGACTGGCTGGGGCCAGTTCTTTGACTTTCGCATAGAGACTCGTCGGCCGCGTCAGGTTCTTATCAAGTGGATCTGCCATAAGCAGTTCCAATGCGCGGGAATATTGCAAAGCCGCTCCGGCGGTATCGCCCTTGGTTTCGAGCAGGGAGCCGAAGAGTTCTCGCGCCTCCGCATCATCCGGCTGCTCCATGACCAAGCGACTGAGCCATTCTTGCGCCTCAGCCTGTTGGCCGGCCTTCATATAGGCATGGAACTGATCGTGTGTAGAGAGGGCCGGGGCAATGGAGTCGGCCGAATCCGTTGTTCGCGCAAGCGACATCCAATGCTCGTCCGGCTTGGCATTCGACAATGAGAATCCGGTACTCAGCGTAGCTGGCTCCGGTTCTGCAGGCGGTACAGGATCTGACAGAGTCGGTGTAGGCTCCGGCTCAGCAATTGATTCATGTATATCCTGCGGCGAGATGGCTTTGGAGTTTATTTTCCAGGCATCGTTGGGTGCCATTCCAGTCCATGAAAATTCCTGCGGGCTCTGCGGCGCCGAAGCTGACGACGTTCCAACGGCACTCTCCCCTTTCAGCAACGCGGAGAGCTTCGGGAGAATCGGATTGTCCGGAGCGAGTGACTTGATCTTTTCAAACAGTTCCTCGTGAAGCGTGGGCATGCCGGGTTCTGGATGTTGTAGCAGCAGTTCGATGGCCCTCCCATAGCGGATCACTGCAT
>DATEPD010000219.1:0-5732 GCA_035273365.1 Nitrospiraceae bacterium
GCAGTTCAGCCATAAGAGCTCCTCCTTAAAATACCAGTATTTTGCAAGTGTAGTGCGCTTACTGCCCCCACGTCAAGATTCCCGGATGGCACTATGCGGATACCCCCCTTAGCGGGGCAGGGCAAAGGGAGATGGCCTGCTTGTAGCCATGCTGCCGTTCGAAGGGAGGTGGATCGGCATGCCGTGCAGTATCGAGAGGATTGCCGTTGAATTCATAGGCCAGGGCATAGGGCATTCCGCGGAATCGAATACCGGCTCAGGTTGGGTATCGAGAACTTCGCATGAACGAAGTGGTCCAGTGCAATGCCCTGTCTGCCTATCGACCTTTCCCGTCGATATCGGCTACGACTGTTTTCGTACTGGGGGGAGGCAGGTTCGAGGGGGAAAGGTCTCACGTCCTCTAAGATTGCGCTGCAACCTACGAACACCCAGCGAAACCTGTGACGACGCACAGGTGTTGACATAATCTACATTCAGATTACGTTTTCGTTATTCTGATGATTCTCTGAGTCGTTGGCGCTGGCTTCTGTGAGGATAAGCACGATGCGCGCACACGCGATTCCATCTCTATCCGGCACACCCACTCCGCGAACATGCACCGGCTTATCGGACCCATTCGCAGAATGCCGGATCTCAATCTGTCCCTTCTCGCTCCTCTCATGGCGACTTTGAAGCAGGCTGATGATTTTACCCGCCAAGTCGGTCAATGGTGGAGGAAGGATCCCTGTTGCCTTGTTTGCCAGTTGACCGTTTGCCTGAACTCGACCAAGCAGGCCTGCCAACTTGATCGCTTGACGATTTATGTGTAGGACCTCCAACACATGAGAAAGCACTACAATTCCCGGTCCTCCTGACAGAACCTTTCCATTGCTCATGTCGTTTTGAGACTCCTTCACATCGTTTACTCTGTTGAATAACTTCCCTCGTTCTCACGGACGGCCTTGGCACTATGTGTCTTTTCTCACCACCCGTCACGCCAATTATTCCGAGAACACCCACCAGGCGGTGAAACACGATTCCTCCAACGTGACGATCGTAAGAGCACTATCGTCTAAGGTATCGAGACATTTCTCCACGCCTGTCAAGGATTCTCCAACAACGTTGCAGCAAGTATACTAGGCTGCGCTCCAGGTCAGGGACGAATGAAGATCCGACTGACATGCCGGCGAACGGTTTCAACATCCTGCTACGAATCTTGATTGATCACCTGTCGTTCCGCCTCCAACCAGTGATCAAGGGCATGGCCATCCTCTCGGCCATATTGCTCATACAACTCGTACGCTCGCTCCGAGATGCGCGCATGGAAATGTTGAGAATGTTCATCAGACCTGTTAGGAGTGGCGCCCTCGTGGCTCCGTGATTCGACAGGGTTTCGTGCCACACGCTGTGCTTGTCGTAAAACTATCTGACTCTTCGGGGGCATGACAAATTCTCCTCCTTATAAGACGCGCTCTACGTCGCGCTGTCCTCTATCTGTTTCAGTAAAGAGGCACCGCTCTGCCTCTTTTCGTGACTTCCAAACAGCCGTCTGTCGATAGGCCGCCATGCGCTCATCGAAATGGGCCACACATTCAGGGCAGTAGCCGTGACTAAAGACGAATCTATGACTGAGCGGCAGTTGCCGGCTTATGGCATATGTGCTCAGATCGACCCAAGGACCTCCGCCGAATTCCATGTTCTTATCGTCTCGAACCTTGAGGCAGAAGCAACAGATCGGAACGAAATCGTCCATGGCGCCCTCCTCGAGCATAAGCCCGACCCTCGATGAATGCCCCATATGCCGGCCATTATGAGACCGAAATCATGCGGACCGATTGACGAGACTTCTTCTGTCCTCTGACACATCGCCGGTCCCTCGGACGAATACGATTCTGAACGATCACACTGTCGATGATCTCACCGCAGGCCACACATCGCCATGCCAGAACACCGTTGTGCCCACTGCTGCTCGCCCACTCGAGGAGATCCACAGGACACATGAAGCCACGGCAACGATGACAACTCATCCGTTCATTGCTTTCTGTCAAAGTGGGCACCCTACTACCGTTCAACATGTGCTACGTTACCGCGGGTCCGTAACTGTGTGCTGGACGAGACCATTTCTGCGCCGACGAGCTGAGTTCCGACCGGAGCACATGGTCGATCTGTGCATACTCGACCGGCTTGATCAAAAAATGGCGAACCCCTTGGCGAAACACCACTTGTGTCAGATCCTCGCTGGCCTGATTTGCGATCGTGATCATCGGCACGCGAGGGCACAAAGTCTGAATGAGCAGGAGAATTTCGGACATGCCGATCTGTGCCGCGGAATCAGAAAAGCTGCGTCCGACAAAGACCGCCTGCGGGTGTATCTCCCTGAGTTCCTCGATTGCTGCATCAACGGACCGAACGAGTACCGCCTGGTAGCCGTGAGCCGCGAGCCAATCGGCGAGTTTGAGTCCAAAGTCCGCATCCTGTTCCACAATCATCACGCGCTGTCTCTCATCGTTCTGCTGATTCGCCATCGCCAGACCGCCTTTCACTCTTGTCTCAGCCTTCTATCGCCTCGGCAGCACCGTATCTGATCACGATTAAGGCAATATTTCGGTTCCGTTGCCGAATCGTAAAATCCTTCAGACTTCGACCGTCCACTCCGTGAACACTCCTTTTCACTGGCCATGTCGAGCCCTTTCCCACGCTTCAGAATGTTTACTTTCCAGCAAGGATTGAATCAGCCGTCCCGTTCACACCACGCCCGGCTCCTCCAGTTGCACGAAGACTGGACAAGAGAGGATCTGAACAGACGGAAAGGACATAGCCGAAACGACTCGTGCGGCTAAGCCTCAACGTGCCTTGCCGGCTAAGCCGATCGACTGCCGCGAACACTTGCGCCCATGAATAGGCCGGTAACCGTTGAGCCAGGTCATCGAGGGTGCAGGACACGAGATCGGTTACTTCGTGAAAAATGACAGAGTCGACGCTGGGGTCATACGTCTGTACCATCGCATCCTCCTCTTTGGGAAGGTTGGGGACTCTCGATTGACCGGCTTGGTTATGTCGGGGAGGGTTTAAGGAAAGTGCCATCGCCTATGTGAGATCTGTTCGTTGCTCGTGCGAGGTTATAGCGTAGTCGTGGTCGAAGCCCTATCGAACGAAGTAGGATTCTCTTGTCGGATCGATTCAACCGGCAATGTCGTGGTTTGTACGACAGAAGCGATGGGCGTGCGGCCTGCTACCGTTCGAGTGCCGAGTGTTCAGCTTGGAAGCTTGAGAGGGTGGGGGTCTGTGCTCAACATTTTTACTCCACGAGGCCCTTTTGGATCGCGTACCGTGCCAGCTCTGCATTGGTCTTCATACGCATCTTTTCGAGAATCCGTGCCCGGTAGGTGCTGATCGTCGTAACACTCAGGTTCATGGCGTCGGCGATCTGACTGATAGTTTTTCCCGAGCCGATGAGGCACAGCACTTCGTATTCCCGATCCGACAGTAACTGGTGTGGGTCCTTGTCGGCGCCGGGATTGACGGTGAAGGCAAGGGCCTCACCCAGCGAAGGGCTCACATATTTGCCACCCTGGTGCACCTTCTTAATCGCCTTGACTAGTTCCTCCGGCGCGCTGGATTTATTGAGATACCCATCGGCGCCGGCTTTGAACATCCGAATCGCATATTGATCTTCAGGATACATACTGAGGATCAGCACCGGCAGGTCTGGGAACTCCTGTCTCACTTGTTTGAGCGCATCCAGGCCGTTCATGCCTGGCATGCTGATGTCCATCACGGCCACGTCCCATGGTTTCCGCCTGAGCAACTCCAGCATCTCGTGGGAATTACCAGCCTCCCCGATTTTCGCGCCTTGAAATCCCTCAACCACGAGATCCCGCACCCCTCGCCGAAAGAGAGGAAAATCATCAACCACAAGAACTTTTAACACAGGAGCCTCCCTTGGAGTCAGGTTCGAGATAGGCACCGGGGCAGACATGCCGTGACGGTTGTGCCCGTTCCGGAATGACTTTGGATCGTAAGCTCTCCACCAAATTGAGCGACGCGTTCCCGCATCCCAAGTAACCCCAATGATTGGCGGTTCACGATCTTTGTATCGGGAATCCCCAGACCATTGTCGGCCACCACCAGCTGCAAAAAGTCACTTTGCGATACTAACTTGATCGTCACCGCCGTGGCCTGGGCATGCCGTGCCGCGTTGGTGAGGGCCTCCTGACAGATGCGGAAGAGCGCCGTGGCCGGCTCCGGTTCCATCGCAATATCGTCCGCACTGGTCACACAGGTGCAGGGAATACCGGTGCGCTTCTGAAAATCCTTACATTGCCATTCGATGGCCGCGACGATTCCCAAGTCGTTCAAGATGGCTGGACGCAATTCCGTGGCCAGTCGTTGTACAGAGGCAATGGTCGCATCGACCTGTTCGACCATCAACCGGATCTTCTCCCCCGCCTTCTTGGGAACTCCGGCCCCCTCGCTCACCATAGTCGTATAGAGGCGGGAGAGATCGATTTTGAGACATGTAAGCCCGACCCCTAATTCATCATGCAACTCGCGGGCAATCCGGGTTCGTTCTGCTTCCTGCACGGTGGCCAGTCGACCGCTCAACAGACGGACTTCCTCAAGCGTTGCACACAATCGTTCTTCCGCGAGTTTGCGCTCCGTCAAATGCTCCACTGTGCCCTCGTACCCGACAAGCACTCCAGCCTGATTGCGCCGACCCCGCACGTTTTCAGAAATCCAGATAAAGCTGCCGTTCTTTCGGTACACCAACGCCTCGAAGCCCTTCACTTCCTCCTGTGTCTGCATGAGGCGAATAAATTCATCGTGGCGTTCGGGGTCCACATAGAGCTGGCTGCCGATGTCCGTAATCGTGGCGATCATCTCGTCCGGCGAATCGTAGCCATACATGCGCGCGAGTGCAGGATTCACTGCGACAAATCTCCCGTCGAGCGTGGTCTGAAAGATACCCTCAACGGCGTTCTCAAAAATGCTGCGATAGCGTTCCTCGCTTTCCTTCCGCGCCTCTTCCGCCTGCTTCCGTTGGGTGATGTCCGTGGTGATGCCGCACACCGCATACGGGGTCCCGTCGAGGCGCCGAAGCGGAAACTTGGACACGATACTGGTGTGGAAACCGTCACTGTGCAGGGCCACTTCTTCAAACTGGAGCGGTCGCGCCGCTTTCAAGACTGTGAGGTCATTGTTACGAAATGCGGTGGCCTGCGCCGGCGGGAAGATGTCTCGATCCGTCTTACCGATGATGTCCTGGCGAGTGAGATGGAAGGTCCGTTCGAATTGCTGATTGACGTCCAGATAGCGGCCCTCCAGATCTTTGAGGAAGATCAGGCCCGGGCTGTGATCCAAAATGGCTCGAAGCTGGGCCTTCCCTTCGTGCACGTTGTATTCAGCCTGTTTCTGCGCGCTGATGTCCAGGAGTGCCATTCGACAGCCGATCACACACCCCGGCGCATCGTGCACCGCAAGACTTTCAAAATGGATCCAGCGCACGACACCGGTCTTATCCAAAAGATGAGCCTGACAGGCCTGTCTCGTCCCAGTCTTCAAGACGTCCTGGCAGTGCCGGTGAAATGTATCCGCATCGTCCGGTGCAATGAACCGCCTCAGCGGGCAACGCATCACATCTTTCCGACTCACGCCGAGCATCGTGCAGGCCCGCAGATTCGCCTCCATGATCTCACCCCTTGTATCCAGCGTAAGATAGCCGAACGGAGCAAAGTCGTAGAGTTCTGAATAGC
>DATEPD010000220.1:0-6757 GCA_035273365.1 Nitrospiraceae bacterium
AGTTTCAATCCTCTATCGACCAATAGAGAGACAACGGCACCGAGATCGGCGCGAGCCACCAAACGGGATGAACGGGATTGGTCGCGAAGTTGATTCAACAGAGCGTGGAATAGGCTGCGTCACGAGAGACGAAGGACATCCTCACGATGAAGATTGATGCAACCACCCAGGCACCGTGTTTACATTCCAATCGTTTCGATCACCTGCATATCTTCAGCGGTGAGTGTGAGCTGCTCGGCGTGAAGGTCGTCTTTCATATGTTGCGGGCTCGTCGTGCCAGTCAAAGGAAGCATCCCAACCTGCATGGCAAACCGAAACACAACTTGCGCGAGGCCGGTCCCTAGCCGTTGGGCAATAGCCCGAATGCCCGGATCACCCAACACTTCTCGGTTGGCAGTCAGCAGCGAAAAGCCTTGGTAGATGATGCCGTGGGTCCGGCAGATCTCCCGCACCGTTTTGTCCCATCCCAGTGCGGCATAGCAACGATTTTGTACCATCATGGGTCTCACCGCCGCCTGGGCACAGAGTTGAGTAAGTTGCTCAGCTGTAACATTGCTGATGCCGATCATCTTCGTTTTCCCTGACTGATACAGCCCTTCGATGGCGGCCCACACCTCCCAGTCCGCAGCTCCCAAGCCCTGCCGCTGATACGGCCCGTGCAAGACGTAGGAGTCGAGATATTCGGTGTGCAGATGGGCCAACGAACTGTCGAACGATTGGGTCACCTGGGTGGTAAGAGAAGCCGACGCATTATAGGGGGTGCGATGGTCCTGGCCATTCGTCGGTGTAAACTTGGTTTGAAGAAAGAGGCGATCCCTCGAGACCCCTTGCTGCGCAAGGGCCAACAGGGCTTCCCCTACTAGGGCTTCCTGGTAATGGATCAGTTGGTTGGCCGTATCGATGGCGGTGAAGCCAGCGCCCACGGCCAGCTGAACCAATTGCGTCGTGGCCTCTTTTTTCCATGCCGTGCCATACATGAACGACGGAACCGGCACATGGTTATAGGCGGTCAAGGGCATGCTGTGTGCTCCAAGATGAGATGCCTTCGGGAGGACACGACAATCCATCACGTAGAAGCGACGGAAGCCTCTCATCCACCCTGCAGTGGGCCGCGGCCCCACGATTTCCCAAGAGCGACGTTAATTCCTGACGGCCACCCCATGAGGATCCGCCGTTTCCTTTCCATCTTTCATATTTGTGATGGCGGCCTGCCCCTTATAATGACCGACCTTCCCTCCGCTATCCACGTGAATAACACCGACTCCGGGGATCGTCCCGACGGCATTATTCACCGACTTGTCATTTCCGGTGAGTGGGGTGGGGCCGCGCAGCCCGACGAAGACGTACTGACCGTCCGGTGCATTGTCCATGAGATCGGGAGCCGGATCTTTGTTCGCATCCGTCACCAGCTCGACCGAGCCCACGCTCAGGTTCGAGAGAGTATCGATGATCTCGACATTGTTCCCAGCTCGGTCCGCACTCCAGACATAGCGTCCGATCCCGGCCATCCCGTGAGAATCGGCAAATTTATCATCCCGTTGAGTCACCAGCTTAGCCGAGACCGATTTCGGAAGGTTGGACAGATCGAGGGCGTATACATCATAGGAGAGAGGCGCGACCGGCCAGCCGCCGCCGGAATTGACATACATCGTCTCACCGACCTGAATGCCGCCACAACCGGCGGGGTGAATTTCATTATTGTTGAGCGTGGCCACGATCTTCATCGGCGTGGTGGTGACATCGAACACCAACAGGCCTCCTCCCCGCAGTGTGACAAAGGCATACCGGCTGGATGACTCCGTGATCGGGCAAATCGGCGAGGTATCCGGACGCTCCCCACCCTCCAACGCGGCGAGATTCACCACATCTTTCTCGGGATCGAAGCTGAATGTATGCTTGGAATAATCGGTCCAGATGCGGATGAACTTCTTCTCGGCAATGTTCGCCGCAATCGCCATCTTTTGGTCAGGCGTCGGCCAAGCCGCATGGACATTTTTCCCCATCGACAAGCAGGCATCCGGCTTGCGCGTCTTCGCATCCATAAAGAGCACGTGGCCGCTCAGGAACGAGAGGATCGCATGGTCCTGGTCCTTGTTGAAGAACAGCATATGCGGACGCCGGACCGGCTTCTTGGTCGCGGCCTCGCAAAATGTGTTGATCTCGCCGGACAGATCGATGGTGACGACCGGTTTTGACGCAGCAGGATTCGCCGCAAGAGCCGCACCGTCATAGATATAGAGAAAGCCTCCGCTTTCTTTCCCCGTATCGGATTGATCCGTCAGCCATACTTCATAGGCGGACGCTGGAGCCACGCCACCGATCCCCACTACTGCCCCGATCAGCGCGCTCACCGCGAGGGGGAAAATATGACGAGCCAGACACTTGCTCGCCGTTTCGGACATTGTCATATGGGCCTCCTTCAATCAGAATTCATTGATGCAGTTTGCTGACAAGCTATGGCATACCACGCGTAAGTGGCGGCATAGGGTAGAAGGATTGCCGTAAGAGATCAATGGCCTATTCGTCTAGCAGGATGGCTGCATGACCGACCGGCAGCATTTCGGAGGCCCACACAGCGTGAAGCCTATCTTGTGGAGACGTATCTATTCTACAGACATGCAGCCAGACGCCATAGACTCGTCCTTCGATCAAAATTCAAGCTTCATGTGAAGAGCATGCTGCTTCAGTCACCATTCCCTGTGTCAGGGGCCAAACCCTGGACTGCACGGCAGCCAGGGTCGGCCCAGTTTTTCATCGCTTCATCACGCTCCCTCACTTCGGCGACGCACTCATCTTCGTGGCTTCCTTCACAGGCGGCTCGATCTTGATGTTAGGGCCTTGAACTTTTGGCAGCAGCCCTGCACCAGGCTTCTCCAACAACCGCTGATCATTTTGATTGATCGATAGATTCTGCTTCACATGGACATCGTCAAACTTTGATGCCTGGACCAATGAATTTTCTCCCGTGGCATTGGGCTGACCAGGATCGTTCGCGAGCGATTGCCCGCTGACGGGATCAACGGCCTTGCCCATGGGATACCCTGGATGCTTCGGCAACAAGGTCGGGTTCGCCAGGGCGAGAGAGATCGTCAACAACAGAGAGATGAAACCGATGAATAGCACAAGAGAGGCCTTCATGACGCACCTCCTTGGTGAGAAGTGGAAGACAACAGCGTCCCGCAGATGTGAAACCGATGGGAGCGCGAGAAACGCACGAAAGGGGGAGGGAACAATAGCCGTGGAAACCGTTACCTGGTGTCATACTCTACACCTCTGGAACGCATTCTAACATTGCTCCCCGTTTAAAACAGAGTCAAGCGTGATGGAATCGGCTTAGGGCACAGGCCGGAGCATATGAGAAACGTTCGACAATCGAAAGGGATAACATGAGGAGGGAACGCGGCAGAATGAAGGTTCAAAGGAGCGCGTGATGCGATCGCGCATTCTTTTCTGTGAAGCATTCAGACAAGAAACACTCGGGTGGATTCGGGTAATCCCGGTAGGCTGCCGCACTAAGCCCGGTTCAAGAAGAGGTACGGCGCGATGAGTGACACGGAAGAGATGGAATGCCGCGCAGAATCATCGGCCTTTCCTAAATCGTGGCGGGGCACTATGTTGAGGAGGAAATGATGGCGACGGTGGCCGTGGCTGGATGAAATAGGGATAGGGCCTTCCGAAATAGGGATTGTATCCATACGGCGTCCCCCAATATCCAAACGGCGAGTAGTAGGGGCCGTAGAATGCACCGGCAGTGCCTCCTGTTTGTTGTGAGGCGACAGCGCTCCAATCGGTGAGGTGTTTGATGTCGAGAACAGGATAGGTGTATTCACGGTCATCCAGTGGCCTAGTCATTGAACCACTGACAACACCGACCACAGTAATCAGTGTGCCAGGAGGCACAGTTGCCGGGTCGAGAAACTCTTCTCGTACAGCCAGAAAACGTCCTTCGGAGCGAAGTCGCTCTGTTGTTGACGGCGCACCTGCTTCTGTCGGGAGCTGGAGCACCTCAATTTCTGTCCGGTCCTCCTTCCGTTTGGCGCTGATGACGACACCACCGACCATAATGACTCGCCCAACATAACTGCCAGGGGCTGCACGTAGATCTGTAAAGGCCACGCTGCTATCGATTTGTTTTCCCAACTCAGGAGGTACGTTGTTGAGTTCTGCATTTCGAAGGACCTGGTGGGCTGACTCCGCGCAGGACGACAGAACCAGAAGCGCACAGAGGAGAAGAGGGATGACGGTAATTCGAGGCATCTAAATTCTCTGCCCCTAGAAGTGATAGGAGAGGCCAACCAGAAGGTGCTGTGCACGGTATACACCTTCAAAGCCTCCCCCAGTGACAAAGGCGTCATCAAACCGTAGCGTGGACCCTGTATATTTGTATTCGGTAAAGACGGCGACGTACGGGGTAACGAAAGCACGCAGGCCTGCGAGCGCATTCCATCCACTGGTGACACTGGTATTACTCTGTATCTCATTGGCAGCGGAATCACCGATATGGGCAATCACCGTGCCCAGACCGACTCCCGCATATGGCTGGAACGTGCGCCCAGGATACCGGGCAAGAAGGTTGACTCCCACAGTGGTCACGCGCAAATGGATACCAGGAACGTCATCCAAATTCTTGATGTGCGGCGTAGTCTGCAAGACTTCGCCCTCGATCCCAAACCAACTGTGCTCCGCAAAGTAGCCGAGCTTGGCCCCGTAACTGATCGAATTCTTGAGGTCAAAGTCTGGGGCTTGAAGTCCCTCGGCGCCGTTCGTTCCCGAAGGACCGGTGAGGCGATCTGCGAAGTTGGCTCCAACATCTCCAGCCACATACCATTCGGCAGAGGCGAGGCCTGCTACCGCAAAGATCGCTATCGAGAGCCAGGCCGCGACGAGACGAGCGGGAATCGATACCTTCGTCGCCACGGTGCAGTCCTCCCTGTGACAGGATTGCTGTATCTTACCAAGATTCAAGCCTGGTAGGTACAGTGTCGCTGATGATTGCGGGGAACGTGCTTACCGGCCCACGGCTCGCGGCGGACTAAACGATCATCGGCTCAACGTCAACAACGCCCGGGGTACAAAAGAGGTCCTGCTCCGATTTCTGGTTGAGGACGCGGTCATCCGGGCAGAGGAGTCGTGCGAAGAAACCTCCGCATCTCCCAGAACGAGGGGTGAGGCTCGTGCAATTCAGGATGCTCCAAGTCAACTTGAACATTATAGAGAGGGGGTTCACCAATTTCGATTTGGTTGACTTGATACCAACAATCGTACTTTTGCCCCCAGCGATCCAGGTACCGTAACCGGATATAGCCATGGTTAATCACGGTTGAGCGGATTGGTGCGTCTGGACCCAAGACGATGGGTGCCACATGCTTCTGATTCCGTAAGCCTCGAGGATAGACTTTCTTGACGGCAAAATTCCCTTCCCATCCACCCATGTGCAGAAGACAATCGTACGCCACACCCCCACCAAGGTTCTCAAGCTCCGGATAAATGGTGAGAACATTCCCTGAATTCATCGCTGACATATTTGTCACGCGAAGATCAGGTTGAGCCGCGCGGAACTCCTCCCTGGTCCGAGTCACGAATAGATATAGATAGAACGAAGCAACAGCCCCGACGATGAGGGCCAAGATTAGGCCAAGTATCAATAACCAATCCATGCGCAACGGTATATACCAGATCTCGTGCCGAAGCTGAACTGGCGGGAGGCTGGGTACAGTAGACTAGAGAAACCGGCTGTGGGCACGCTTCATTTCGTCGAGTCAGATCCTGCGGAGCGTAGCGGTGGCATTTTCTCTTCCACTCCGGATTGGCGCGACCGCGTGTACATGATTCTAGCGCCTGGCTTGAACGTGATGTAGTACCATATCCATTCCGCCATCACCCGCACTCGGCTTCGGAACGAAATGAGTAAATAGATATGAACCATGCACCAGATCAGCCAGGCGAGCAGTCCGGATAGGTGAAACAGGCCGAACTGGGCCACGGCGTGCGCGCGTCCAATGGTCGCCAGTATGCCTCGATCCGCATAGACAAATGGCCGGCGCTGATCGGGAGCGGTCTCTTCTCGAATGAGCTTCGCGACATAGCGGCCTTGCTGCACGGCGACGGCAGCGAGGCCCTGCAGAGGGTTGCCACTTGGATCGGCGCAATGTGCGGAATCGCCGATGACAAAAATCCAGGATTCGCCAGGAATCGTCAAGTCTGATCGAACGTGGATCCGACCGAACTCGTCCTGCGGAACCGCGAGCGAGGTGAGGAGCGGCGATGCCTTGTTGCCTGCCGCCCAGATGACATTCGTGGATCGGACGAACTCGCTGCCGATCATCACACCATCAGTCCGAACCTCACTCACTCGACTATTGAGCCTGATTGTGACGCCTTTGCGCTCGAGTGCGGTAGCCGCTTTCGCCGACAGGTCTGGACTGAACGCAGACAGAATGCGAGCGCCGCCTTCCACAAGCAGAATACCGAGATCATCGAGCCGCAAATTCGGGAAATCCGGTCCCATGGCCTTCCATCCGATCTCAGCCAATGCGCCGGCCAACTCCACTCCGGTGGGACCTCCCCCCACAATGACGAAAGTGAGTCTATCCCTTGTGCCAGTGGCGATTTGCCTCCGTTCGGCCTCTTCAAATGCCAGGAGCATCTGCTCGCGAAGATAGATCGCGTCGGCAAGGTTCTTGAGCCCGGGCGCGGACTGTTCCCACGAGTCATGCCCGAAATATGAGTGCCTCGATCCGGGTGCGACGATAAGGGC
>DATEPD010000221.1:0-3217 GCA_035273365.1 Nitrospiraceae bacterium
GCCTTGTTTTATGGTAACGCAATGTAAGATTTAGTGGCGCGAGCGTGAGCACGCGGAAATCCACGCCGGGAAGTTCGACAGATCCGACTGGGCCGGATGGTGTACTAAAAGTGATGGATTGCTGCTTAATATGCGGGGTGGTATTGTAAACTTCTCCCTCTATTCCAAGCCAAGGTACAGATTTGAAATAATGACCTACCTTAGCTCCGTAAAGGATCGACGTTTTTAGGGATTGGTCAGTAATCGTCGAGCCTGATGGGAAAACTCCGGTGAGGTCATTGTCAGTTAACCCTTTGCCTATAGATGGCAGCGTCACGCCGAACTGGCCACCCACGTAGGATTCTGCATACGCCTGAGACGTGCAGAGAACAATCGGCGCCAGGAATGTCAGGAGACTCGCAATTGCGAAACGTCCTGCCAATTGTGTGGTTTTCATTGCCACCTGCCTGATTTTCACTATAACGATGTCCTCTTTGATAATAAGTGTCCGCTGCCTTCGGACGAAGTAAATTGTGAAATCGTACAAATGACTGAGCAAGGCATGTGCCACTTCGTTCTCTCGACTCTGGTTTGGCAGTGGCTCTGACCCTGGCGTGACTTGACAAATTTCAAAGACTGGCTCTCATTCATTGACAGGTGAAAGAACCGGTTCCTATAATCCGCGCAGTGTACAACCCTGGTTAATCTGCATTATTCATGAACACGTCTGCTTCACTCGCCGATCTGTTGCTGCGACGGCCCTTCGGCCTGTGGGCTCACCCCTCGGATCTTCACCGTACTGTTGGCGCCTGTCCCGGTCCGAGGCGCGATGGGACACGCACCGCCGCAGATGGCGGAGCCAGTCCCACGGACTCCGCGATTTCGCACCGAACTGTCCGGAATAATGTAGGTTGAGATCATCCCTTCCGTCATCACTGACCAATCATGTCATCCATCCATCGCATAGGAGTGATCGGAGCTGGCGCGTGGGGTACTGCCCTGGCGAAACATCTTGCGGAGAAAGGCCTCGAAACTCGTCTCTGGGCTTACGAACGAGAGGTTGTAGATGCGATCAACGGGAAACACGAGAATCCGGTTTTTCTGCCCGGTGTCGCCCTCCCACCATCGCTCATTGCCACCGGATCGTTGACCGATCTCACCGAGCAGAGCGAGGGGCTGCTCTTCGTGGTGCCGTCCCACGTCGCACGTCCTGTGCTGCACGACCTGGTCCGGTCCCTTCCCACTCCTATCCCCTTCATCAGTGCGACAAAGGGAGTTGAAGAAGATACCTTGAATTTGATGACTCAGGTCATGGGCGACGTCCTTCCTCCTGCCATGCAACGGAACCTCATGGTATTGTCCGGTCCGAGCTTCGCGGCAGAAGTCAGCGCAGGGAAACCGGCGGTGCTCTGTTTAGCCGGGAGCAACGAGGAACTGGTCAAGACATTCCAGGCTGCGTTGATGACTCCGGCTTTTCGCGTGTACGCCGACAGCGATGTCTTGGGCGTCCAACTCGGCGGCGCACTCAAAAACGTGATGGCGCTCGCGGCCGGCGTGGTGGACGGCTTGGATCTCGGTCACAATGTGCGGGCTGCGTTGATTACGAGAGGATTAGCGGAGATGGTGCGGTTGGGAGTCGCGATGGGCGCGGATCCCAGAACGTTTTACGGGCTATCCGGCGTCGGCGACTTGGTGTTGACCTGTACTGGGTCCCTGAGTCGGAACCATACGGTCGGTGTTCGACTGGGGAAGGGTGAGCGGCTGGAGACGATCCTCAGCAGCATGCAGGCCGTGGCCGAAGGCGTACGGACGGCGAAGGCAGCGTTAGGACTTGCGCGCCGTCATCGTGTCGACATGCCGATCGTGCAAGAGATCAACGCGGTGTTGTTCGAGGACAAGTCCTGTCGCAAGGCAGTGACTGATCTGATGGAGCGCGACGCAAAACCGGAGAAAGGGCAGGCATGAATCCTGAGACACTTGAACGATTGTTAACCAAGGTGCGAACGGGCAAACTGTCTGTCTCCACGGCCATCGGGCAGCTCCGCACTATACCCTATGAAGATCTCGGATTTGCCTCGATCGATCACCACCGGTCGTTACGGCAGGGGTTCCCCGAAGTCATTTTCTGCGAAGGGAAGACGTCGGCCCAAATCCGTGCCATTGCGCAGGCCTTGTTGAAGCATCATCGCCCCTTGTTAGCGACACGTGCGACTCGCCAGGTGGCCACGCTTATCAAACGGCTCGATCGTCGAGCGGTCTATCATGAGGAGGCGCGCATTGTGTCGATCCGTGACCCCAAGCGGCAACTCCGGGGACATGTCTTGGTGATTACGGCCGGCACCTCGGATGTTCCTGTCGCCGAAGAAGCGAGAGTGACGGCTGAGGTGATGGGGAGTCGGGTTGAGACACTCTATGATGTGGGTGTGGCAGGCATTCATCGGTTGCTAGGGCGTCAGAGGCGACTGATGCAAGCTCGGGTGGTCGTGGTGGTAGCAGGGATGGACGGCGTCTTGCCAAGCGTGGTCGGCGGACTGGTTCCCTGTCCGGTCGTTGCCGTACCAACGAGTCGGGGCTACGGCGCGAGTTTCGGTGGGCTGGCTGCGTTGTTGACGATGCTGAACTCCTGTGCAGCCGGTGTTGGTGTGATGAATATCGACAATGGGTTCGGGGCCGGCTGCCTTGCTCACCGGATCAATCTGCTGGGGCAGCGGGGTAAAAGAATAGCGGGATAGTGGAACAGTCCGCTTGCCCTCTTATCCCGCTGTCCCGTTTATCCCTCATTTCACTTCCACGGTGCCCCGTTTCGGCCAGGCAACCATCTGTGTCCTGGGACCTTTCTCGCCGTTGGCCAGCAACTTGGCCCGTACTTCGTATTGATACAGCCCTGTGCCAGCTGGGATTTTTTTCTGGTCCAATCCGTCCCATGTCAGGAGGACAGAAACTTGTGGAGGGGCGGCCCCGTCGGTTGCAGCGGCATGAGGTTCCAGTGCGGTACGTGTGGTCAGAAAACGGAGCGAATTTTTCGATGGCGATGTGATAAAGGAGGAGACTTCCAGCAGGGTTGCCCCGTTCAGTTCTTTGGGCAGCTTGACCAAGGCAGAAAATTGCAACAAGCCGGACGAGACTGTATAGGGGTTGGGGAATACTTTAAGGTCGAGAATTTTGAGTTCCGGTTCGGGGCGAGGAACTCCGTGGGGTTTCGATTTTGCCGAGGCGGGAATAGGGATCCAGAGCAATA
>DATEPD010000222.1:0-2262 GCA_035273365.1 Nitrospiraceae bacterium
GCCGGCGCCCGTTTCCGTGGCGCCACAAGCAGAAAGCACGACGCCGCAATTGGCTCCGCTTGATTTGATGGAAGTACAGGTCGGGTACGGACTCATTGGGTTGGTGGAAGGCAAACATGGAACCGCGTTGCTCGATCGAATCAAGGGGCTCAGGAAACAGTTTGCGGATACGATGGGGTTTCTCTTGCCGCCGATTCATATTCGGGACAACCTCCAACTGCGTCCCAACGAGTATGCGGTTATGCTCAAAGGCGTGGAGCTCACGAAGGCCGATGTGTTGCCGTCACACGTGTTGGCCATCGATCCCGGAACCGCTCAACGCGGCCTCATTCATGGTGTAGCCACCAAGGAACCGGCGTTTGGGTTACCGGCGTTGTGGGTGCCTGAGTCCACGCGCGAGCAAGCGCAACTGGCCGGCTATACCGTTGTGGATGCCAGTTCAGCCATTGCCACACATTTGTCGGAAATCATTAAACGCCATGGGCATGAATTATTGGGCCGGCAGGAGGTGCAATCGCTGCTCGACGAATTGGCGAAAGTCCATCCCAAACTGGTTGAAGAACTGATTCCCACGTTACTGCCGCTTGGAACGGTGGTCCGCGTCCTTGGTAACTTGCTGCACGAAGGCATCCCGATCCGCGATCTTCGGTCGATCATCGAAGCGCTGGCCGATCATGCGAGTACCACGAAAGATCCCGAACTGCTCACGGAAATGGCACGGCAGGTATTGGGACGGACGATTACGCGCCAGTATCAAGCTCCGGACGGCACGTTGCCCGTGATCACGCTCGACCCACGGCTTGATCGGTCCTTGAGCGAGCAGGCTGCGGCCATCCCACAGGGAGGGATGCTGAACTTGGATCCTGGCCTTTCTCACACATTGTTGGCGGCGATGAAACAGACGGTGGAACGGGTCGCTGCCCGCGGGCATCAGCCTGTCCTACTCTGCTCACCGACACTCCGACGGCATATCCGTCGAATGACCGATCGAATCCTGCATGCCGTGCCGGTGGTGGGATTCAATGAACTCGATTCGATGGTTCGGCTCCAGTCGCTGGATACCATTAGGCTGGACGGAGACGCTCTTCTACCCTGAGGTAAACGATGAAGATGAAGGTCTTTCATGCCGACACGATGCACGATGCCATCCGCGCTATCAAGGACGAGCTGGGGCCGGATGCCCTCATCCTCTCCACGAAGCGAGTGCGGCGCGGGACCCTGCCATTCTCGCTGTTCGGGCGACCGCTTCTCGAGGTGACCGCGGCGACGGATGCGAATGTCGACCAGGCTGTTTCCGATCATCAGGCGACTCCTCAAATCACACAAGATGAGGACCACTCTGTCCAGAGTCAACGAGAACAGGCTCCAGCATTTCAGGACACGTTGAGCGCATTGCTTCACTACAAAAAGAATATGCCATTGGAGTCCGGAGAAACGAACGTCCGAAATCCGCCGCCGACCCCGAAGCCAGAGTCACGATCGGCTTCACAGGGGCGCTTTCGGCATCTGAAGAACGAACTCCTTGACCTGCAGCAACTCCTCACGTCCTCGTTGCCCGATGAATTGCAAACGGCAGGATCCGGTTTCCCTGCACCGTTGGCACGAGCCTGCCGCCTTCTGGTCGCACAGGGATTGCGCCCGTCAACCGCCGAAAGTCTTTGCCTCACGCTTCGCCGTGATCTCTCACAGGATGCCCTCCAATCGGATCGCGAGATTCAGGATGCCCTGCATCGTCTCTGCACGGAACAGATTCGGGTCAGCGGGCCCTTGGTGGATGCGGTGAATGACTACAAGGTTGCCCTGTTTGTCGGACCAAGCGGGGCAGGTAAAACGACGAGCATCGCGAAGCTCGCGGCCCACTATCGCCTTGAAGAAGGCAGATCGGTTGCTCTGATTACCCTCGATACATGCCGCCTGGCTGCCGTTGAACACCTCCGAATGTATGCGAAGGTCCTGGGAGTGCCTCTCGAAACGGCACAGACCACAGCGGATGTAGTCGAAGGTATACGCCGTCATCGTCAGGCAAGCCTCATCCTGATCGATACACCGGGGTTCGGGTCCCATGAGACGGCGCAACTCATGAACCTTGGTCAACTTAAAGATTCGTGCGGATCGATCGACACGCATCTGGTCTTGTCCGCCACCACGCGGATGCAGGATCTCCGTCGCACTGTGGCACGGTACGGGGCCTGTGCGCCGTCGCGCCTACTTTTCACCAATCTGGACGAGACGGAGGA
Source organism: Nitrospiraceae bacterium (assembly GCA_035273365.1). Taxonomy (GTDB): domain Bacteria; phylum Nitrospirota; class Nitrospiria; order Nitrospirales; family Nitrospiraceae; genus Palsa-1315. The sequence goes on from DATEPD010000222.1 coordinate 2,238, forward strand.
ATACGGCAATCTTTTCGAACTGGCG
>DATEPD010000223.1:0-8373 GCA_035273365.1 Nitrospiraceae bacterium
GAGTCGATAGATGGCACGCACGAAGCCGCTGAAAGTACGGTGAACTTGCGCGTAGGTTGGAGCGGAGAATGGCATTGACGGCAAGTGTGCATTGTCGGTGCCATGCAGGCTCATGTTCCCGTGGCTGGAGAAGAAGTGAGATAGCACAGGGCTTTACACACTACAGCATGAAGAGGAGGGCTGCATTGTCAGGGTGAGTCTTCTAGAGAGAATGCTTGGGCCTGTAGCGTTACGCCACATCGACAATTAGGATCACTGTAGCAGGACTCCGCCACGTCTCTTTATCCACCATCTAATTTTGCTGTAAACGTTCGATTTGCTTGCAAGAATCTCCAAGTCTGTGGATTCGATCGTAGGGTCTCTTCTTTGCAGTTCAATGCGTGCGCTGATGGTGTGCGCAGTTTCCCACATCAACTGGAGCGTGTAGGATGCGAATTGTTCTTCTTTCTGCTGTGATCGCCCGTGTTCTGCCAGCAGTCGGTTCCCACCGTGTGACCGCAGTTGGCGGACGATTTCAGCATGTTTCTAGGTTTGTGACGGCGAAAGGAGATGATCGCGATGCCAGTGAATAAAAAAACATCCTTCTCGATCGTGTATGTCATTCTCGCGCTTACGGCAATCATGCTCGTGCACGATTTCATTGCGGCGACGCAGACCCTTGAAGAACTTCCGTACAGCGAATTCAAGAAACTCGTGATCGCAGACAAAGTGGCTGAAGTGACGGTGACGCATCAGAGAGTGACCGGGAAGCTGAAGCTGGAGGAAGGATCCAAAGAGCCGAAGTTATTTACGACAGTTCGGGTTGAAGACCCCGATCTCGTTCAAGAGCTCAACACACACCACGTCACCTTCTCCGGCGTGATTGAAAGCACCTTCGTGCGCGATCTCCTCTCGTGGATCGTTCCGACGGCGATCTTTGTCGGCATTTGGCTTTTTGTCATTCGGCGCTTCGGTCAGGGCCAACAAGGGGGGTTCATGACGGTGGGAAAGTCGAAGGCGAAAATCTATGCCGAGAAGGATACGAAAGTCACCTTGGCCGATGTAGCGGGAGTGGACGAGGCGAAGGAGGAACTGCGCGAGGTCATCGAGTTTCTAAAGACGCCGGAAAAGTTCACACGTCTTGGTGGAAAGATTCCAAAAGGGATCTTACTCGTCGGCCCTCCTGGAACCGGGAAGACTCTCCTGGCCCGAGCGGTGGCCGGAGAGGCGGGGGTGACCTTTTTCAGTATCAGTGGGTCAGAGTTCGTAGAAATGTTCGTCGGGGTCGGTGCGGCTCGCGTGAGGGATCTGTTCGATCAGGCCAAGGTCAAAGCACCATGTATCATCTTCATCGACGAACTGGATGCGCTCGGGAAAGCCCGCGGGATGGGACCCATGGCGCATGAGGAGCGTGAGCAGACTTTAAATCAGCTGCTGGTCGAAATGGACGGCTTCGATCCCCGCATCGGTGTCATTCTGATGGCGGCGACCAATCGGCCTGAGATCCTGGATCCAGCCCTCTTGCGCGCCGGCCGGTTCGATCGCCAGGTGTTGGTCGATCGTCCGGACAAAATCGGCCGTCTGGCCATCTTGCGACTCCATGCGAAAGCGGTGGCGCTGGGCCCAGATGCGGATCTCGAGGTGATCGCCGGGATGACCCCCGGCTTCTCCGGGGCCGACCTCGCCAATATCATCAATGAAGCAACGCTCTTGTCCGTGCGCCGGGATAAGGAGCAGGTGGGCCTCCCGGAATTGCAGGAGGCGGTGGAGCGGGTCGTCGCCGGATTGGAAAAGAAGAATCGGGTGCTCAACAAGATGGAGAAAGAGCGGGTCGCTCACCATGAAGTGGGCCATGCATTGGTGGCCCTGTCCTTTCCAGGATCTGATCCGATCCAGAAGATCTCGATCATCCCTCGCGGGATTGCTGCCTTGGGCTATACCCTTCAACTCCCGACCGAGGATCGTTTCCTGATGGCGAAGACGGAGCTGGAGAACAAGATTGCCGTCTTATTCGGAGGGAGGGTTGCAGAGGAATTGATTTTCGGCGAGGCCTCTACGGGAGCGCAGAACGACCTGGTCAAGGCCACGGACATCGCCAAGAGCATGGTCAAATCCTATGGGATGAGTGAAAAGGTGGGAACCGTCACGCTCGATCGTGAACGCCAGCCTCTCATGATGCAGATCCAGGCGCCTCAGGAGAAAGGCGACTACTCGGAAGAGACCGCCCGTGAGATCGACTGCGAAGTGCGCCGGATCATCGATGAGCAATATGAACGGGTGAAACGGCTTTTAGCGGAGAAGAAGCCCGCACTTATAGAAGGAGCAACAGTCTTGCTTGAGCGAGAGGTGATCAGTGGGGCGGAGCTTAAGGCCATCATGGACAAGCACTAACAGGATGCTGAAAAAGCTCATGATTCAACGAGGATGTCACTGAGGGGGCCGCTGATGGTGCAGCCACCGCGCGTCGCATACTTTTCCATGGAGATCGGCCTTGAGTCCGGGATGCCGACCTATTCGGGAGGGCTTGGTGTGCTCGCCGGCGACACGATTCGCTCCGCTGCGGATCTCGACGTGCCGATGGTGGCGGTGTCCTTGCTGCATCGTCGAGGGTACTTCTTCCAGCGACTGGATGCACAGGGTCATCAAAGTGAGGATCCTGTCGCGTGGCCAGTTAATGATTTCGTCGAACTGATCGACGAAAAGGCCACCGTCGAGATCGAAGGTCGCACGGTCCATGTCAGAGCCTGGAGGTATCGTGTAACGGGTGAGTCTGGGTCTATCGTTCCGGTGTATCTGCTCGATACGGATATGAAGGAAAATCAGCCCTGGGATCGGACCCTGACCGATGTGCTCTACGGGGGCGATGGCCATTATCGTCTCTGTCAGGAGGTGGTGCTAGGGATCGGAGGGCTGCGTCTGTTGCGGGCACTTGGACACCGGGACATTCTCCGTTTCCATATGAATGAGGGACATGCTGCCTTGCTCGTCCTCGCGCTGATAGAAGAGAAAATGGCCTTGCAGGGCCAGACGAAGTCCATACAGGCCGATCTCATCGAGACCGTTCGTGAGCTGTGTGTCTTTACGACACACACGCCCGTGCCGGCCGGTCACGATCAATTCCCCGAGGAACTCGCTCGGCGGGTGTTGGGAGACCACCGGTGGGCCAGGCTGAATGCCTGCGGCATCGAGCAGAAGTTGAATCTGACGCAACTGGCCCTGCGGGGATCCCGCTATATCAATGGCGTTGCGATGAAGCATGGGGAAGTCTCGCATGGCATGTTTCCCGGGTATCCCATCCATTCCATTACCAATGGAGTCCACGTGGCAACCTGGACCACTCCCTCATTTCAGAAGCTGTTCGATAGCCATCTGCCGGACTGGCGGCGCGATCAATTCTCGCTGCGCTATGCGGTGGGCATTCCCACCCCTGACATCTGGGCGGCCCACGTAGAAGCCAAGCGCACGCTGGTTGAGCATGTGAATCGGGAGTCGAATGCGGGATTCGATCGCGACGTGTTGACGATAGGATTCGCCCGTCGATTTACGGCCTACAAACGTGCCGGTCTGATCTTTCGAGATCTCGACCGGCTCAAGAAGATTGTCCGCGAGGTCGGGCCAATCCAAATTGTCTTTGTCGGCAAGGCGCACCCGCACGACCGCGATGGCAAAGACCTGATCGCACACATCCATGAGATGCGTGACGCCCTGCAGGGTGTGATCGCAGTGTCGTATCTGACCAATTACGACATGGAGGTGGCTAAGATGCTCTGTGCCGGTGTCGATGTGTGGCTCAATACACCACTCCCGCCAATGGAAGCATCAGGGACGAGCGGAATGAAAGCGGCGATGAATGGGGTCCCCAGCCTGAGTGTGCTCGACGGCTGGTGGATCGAGGGCCACATCGAAGGTGTGACCGGCTGGTCGATCGGCGATCGTGTAGAAGCTTGTCTAGAGCCTCAACCTGGAATGGATGCCTGTCACGCAGCAGAACTCTACAGAAAACTGGAAGAGAAGGTCTTGCCTTGCTTTTATAAGGACCACGAACGCTTTGTCGAGATCATGCAGCACGCCATTGCATTGAATGGAGCATTTTTCAATACCCAGCGTATGGTCGCCCAATATCTCCACGATGCCTATCGATTGGGGTAGGGTGCCTATGCAGCAGTGTCCAGGTCAGAGTGAAGCACTCACATCTACTGCCGGACCGGCGGTAGGCTGAGGTTGAAGCCAACGCTAAGCGAAGATTCGAGAGGCTGTATCTCAGCCTTAACCTCAGCTTCAACCTTCTCATGACGCTGTTCCAGCATCCTGCTAGGCTACTGCCTGGGACTCTGGTTGCTGTTTCAATGAGAAAATGTCCGCCATGACTCAGTTACTAGAGAACCAGACGACCAAACTCTGGCAGTTTACGCCGGACAAGCTCGCACTCTTCCTTGAGACCGATTCCGAGCGCGGACTCACCGGCCAGGAAGTCGAGCGCCGTCGCGCCGAACTCGGTCCCAATGAACTGCCCGAAGCTCCCTCCCCGTCACTTGTGAAGCTGTTTCTTTCTCAGTTCACGAGCGTCATTGTCTGGGTGTTGGTTGGAGCGGCAGTCATATCCGGTCTATTGGAAGACTGGCTCGATGCGGCGGCGATCTTGACCATTGTGTTTCTCAACGGTCTGCTCGGGTTCGTGCAAGAGTTTCGGGCCGAGCAATCGTTGGCGTCGCTGAGGAAGATGTCTGTCTCGATGGCCCGAGTAGTCCGTGACGGCGTCCTCCGGTCCGTCCCCGCGCGAGAACTGGTCCCAGGCGATGTGATTCTCCTGGAGGCCGGCGACCGCATTCCCGCAGATGCTCGCCTCGTCTATGCGACAAACTTCCAGGCGCAAGAAGCCTCGTTGACTGGTGAATCTGCGCCGGTTCAGAAGGGTGCCGCCGTCCTCGAAGGTGCCGATGTACCTTTGGCCGACCGGGCCAACATGGTGTTCATGGGCACCATCGCGGTTTCAGGGAAAGCCCGTGCGTTGGTCGTCGCCACCTCGCTGCGCACCGAACTGGGCCGGATCGCTACGATGATCCAGCAAGCATCGGAAGCAGAACGGGTGCAAACCCCGCTACAGCGCCGGTTGGAACAGTTCGGCTACACCCTCCTCTGGGCAGCGTTGGCCGTTGTCACTGTGGTGTTCGTATTGGGTCACCTGCGTGGTGAACCGTTGATGGCGATGTTTCTCACCTCCGTGAGCTTGGCCGTGGCGGCGGTGCCGGAAGGTCTCACCGCTGTGGTGACGATTACATTGGCGCTGGGGGTCACCAGCATGGCGAAGCGTCACGCGCTCATCCGCAAACTGCCTGCAGTTGAAACGCTCGGATCGGCCACGGTCATCTGTACTGACAAAACCGGTACGTTGACGAAGAACGAAATGACCGTCACGAAATTGTTCGTCGGCACCACGGCATTCGACGTCACGGGAGAAGGCTATGCGCCGATTGGCGAAATCCGTGAAAATAGTTCTGAGTTAAGAGTTCTGGGTTCTGAGTGTTCCGGAAAAGGGATCGAGCTTCGCCCTGATAACTCAGAACTCAAAACTCAGAACTCAGCACTTCAAGGCCTCGCTCCAGGCCTCCGTGACCTGCTGACAGCTGCCGTGTTGTGCAACGGTGCAACGTTGCGAGAGGAGAATGGAACGTGGCAGGTGGTCGGCGATCCGACGGAAGGCGCGCTGCTCGTCGCTGCGGCGAAGGTGGCCTTGACGAAGGAATGCCTGGAGGACAGCGCGCCGTTCACAGAAGAAATTCCCTTCGATGCCGAACGGAAAATGATGACCGTCATCCGTCGGACGGCGGACGGAAACATAGGCTATGTGAAGGGGGCGCCGGATGTCCTGCTTCCTCGCTGCACGCACCGCGTGAGGCTCGATGGCTTGATCGAGCCATTGAGTGCGCAGCACCGGCAGGCGATTCTCGATACCAATGCATCTCTGGCCCGCGAGACCCTCCGTGTGCTTGCCGTGGCGCATCGTCGCCTCGACGACTCTCTTGTGGAACTGCGAGCCGACTCGGTGGAACGGGATCTGGTATTTCTCGGCTTGTTCGCGATGAAGGATCCGTTGAGGCCTGAAGCTGTAGAGGCCGTTCGTCTGTGTCGGCAGGCCGGCATCACCACCGCGATGATCACGGGAGATCACAAAGAGACGGCGGTCGCGATCGCTCGCGAGTTGGGTCTACAGTGTGATGACGGTATTGCGTTGTCCGGGTCCGAGATCAACCACCTCACCGACGAACAACTGGTCGAGCGCGTCGAGCGAGTCGCCGTCTATGCCCGCGTCTCGGCGGAGCATAAGCTGCGCATCGTACAGGCCTGGAAACGCAGAGGCGCGATCGTGGCGATGACGGGAGACGGCGTGAATGATGCGCCTGCGATCAAAGCTGCAGATATCGGTGTCACGATGGGGCTCAGCGGTACCGATGTGACCAAGGAAGCCGCCGACATGGTGGTCACGGACGACAACTTTGCCTCGATCGCGGCGGCGGTGGAAGAAGGCCGCGGAGTGTTCGATAATATCCGCAAGACCGTCCATTTCCTGTTGTCGTGCAATGTGAGCGAAGTATTAGTGATGCTGTTTGCAACGCTGCTGGGTCTGCCACTCCCGCTGCTGCCGATCCAGATTCTCTGGATGAATCTCGTCACAGACGGCATTCCCGCGTTAGCATTGTCGGTCGATTCCAAGGCGCCTGATCTGATGGCGCGTCCGCCTCGCAGGCCGGAGGCTCGGCTACTCGATGGGGGACGATTGCTGGCTATCGGCGGAGAGGGGTTGATGCTGGGGTTGATCGCGTTAGGCGCGTTCAGCTATTGCCTCTATGGCCTGCACCAAGAGCTCGATCAGGCAAGGACAGTGGCCTTCACGGTGATGGTGTTCGCGCAACTGGTGCACGGCTTCAACTGCCGGAGCGAACGGCTGTCGCTGTTTCAACTGGGCGTCGGCACGAATCGCGCGCTGGTCTGGGCCTTTCTGTTCTCGCTGGTTGTGCAAGTGGCGGTGCTCACGGTTCCTGCGGCAGCATCCATCTTCAAGGTCGCTGCGTTGCCGATCGAGGTCTGGCTGATGATGGGTGTCATGGGAGTGCTACCGTTTTTTATTATGGAGGCAATTAAGTTGCTACGGCGATGAATGTTCTAGCGATGAATAGCGGAAGCTCCTCTCTGAAGTTCAAGGTCGTCGAGTTCGATGAGTCCGCCGACGCGGCAGGCAGTCGGAAACCGAACATCCGATACGAAGGATCAGTCAAAGACCTCGGTCATGCCGCCAGGCTGCTGCTCCATCGCCCGGGGGTACCTATACTACAAGATAAGGGTGCGGTCGCCACCCATGCCGAGGCAGTTCGGTGGATGATGCACATCTTAGAGGAGTCGAGCCGGCAGGAAGGCCGGGCTCTCGGCATCGATGCCGTCGGACACCGAGTAGTGCACGGAGGCGAACAGTTTCACGAGCCGGTTAGAATCGACGACGAAGTCTTCGCCGCGATCGATCGCCTGACCGAACTCGCGCCACTGCATAATCCTGGGTGCATTGCCGGGATCAAGGGCGCACGTGCTGTGATGGGAACACGTATCCCGATGGTCGCAGTCTTCGATACGGGATTTCACCACTCGATCCCACCTCAGGCCGCGACCTATGCGATCGATCTCGACCTGGCACACAAGCACGGGATCCGCCGTTACGGATTTCATGGCATCGCGCACGCGTCGTTAGCCGGCATCTGTGCCGCGGCGGTCAACCGCCCGCTGGCCAGTCTACGCCTCATTACGCTGCATCTGGGCAACGGCTGCTCCGCAACAGCGATCGACCAGGGACGTTCCGTCGATACCTCCATGGGATTGACGCCCCTCGAAGGTCTGGTAATGGGGACCAGGTCTGGCGATGTGGACCCTGCAGTGGTCGGACATCTTGTTCGGCAGGAAGGTCTCACCGTCGATGAGGTCGAGCGTTTCTTGAACGAACGTTCCGGCCTTCTGGGACTGTCCGGTTTGTCGAATGACATGCGAGAGGTGCTGATTGCAGCAGAGGGGAGACCGAACTCACGCGCAATGCTAGCCGTGGACGTGTTTTGTTATCGCGTGCGCAAGTATATCGGCGCGTACTTGGCTGTGCTGGGGGGAGCTGATGCGATTGTCTTCGGCGGCGGCATTGGTGAACGGTCTGCGGTCATTCGTGCTCGGATCTGTAACGGAATGGATTGGTGCGGGCTGCGGCTCGATTCCATGCGCAATGAAGGGGCCGTGGGGCTTGAGCCCGGTGAAGCGGCAAAGATCAGCGAAGACGGCGCGAAGCTCGCCTGTTATGTCGCGGGGGTCGATGAAGAGGCCGAGATTGCCCGCGCCACGCGCGATTGTGTTCTGACAGGATCC
>DATEPD010000224.1:0-6119 GCA_035273365.1 Nitrospiraceae bacterium
CCTATATTGACTGAGGCTCTGTGACTTGCCCGCCAGATCGGTCAAGCGAAAATCCTCGGCCTGGGTACCGACGGTTGGAACTCGCGCGCCCATACTCCAGACATCGAACGGCAAGACCCCGAGGATCGCGATAACCACCCCGATCATCAGAATATGTAGACGTTTCATCGGGACCTCCTTATGACAAGATGCACGGCTCTTACGACATGATTTGGAACAATTTTGTGATGCCGAACACGTAACTCACACCTTGAGCCAGATTCCCATTGAAATCACGGGCAATGGGAATCTGGGAATAGAAATACAATGACGTGTTTTCCGTCAACGATGTTTTGATGGCTTCTCCGAGACCAACTTGGAATCCAGGTGTATAGGCAAAATAGGTGGATCCGGTTGTGGGCACCGATCGGTTTTGTATCGTGTCACTGATGGAAATCGCCTCACCTGGGAAAGATCCGGGGTTCAATATGTTATCGCTAGGGACTGCTGATCGAGACAGCGACCCGCTATACGAATCATGGACCATGTAGCGGTAGTTGAACTGGTTGGTCAGTACGAGCCAGGGAACCGTCACGAGATTTGCGCCGAATCCAAAGTCGAATTGATCGCCGAATTGATAGCCAAAATTATTCCGGAACGTGTGACGGTAACTGACAGAGGCGAATTGGTTCAACCGATGGGGAATGATTTCATAGGTTTGATAGATCGACCCTTGAAGTCCGAATTGACCGCGTCCGATCTGGGCGGTCGGTTCCATCGTTTCAGCGCCCTCGAGACCCGCCGTCTTCTGATTATGATCTCCCGTGGGAAGATAGACGCCCAAGCCCGTGACCACCATACTGCTTAGTGTGGGCAACAGGTTGTACTTCGCATTAATCAAGACGTCGCCGATACCGTTATCGGAGAACCAGGTGAGTTCCCCGGCGCCACCATTGACCTCTCCCAATCCATCTAAGTGCTGATGCTTGATCCGCTTATAGGGGATCGCGACTTCGATTCCAAACCGATCGGTGACACCATAGTTCAAATCCAGCGTGTACATTTGACTGATCGTTCGGAGCTCCCGGTGATGGCCCAGAATCAGCTGCCGATTGTCGAGATCGACCGCGGGAATCACCCCGTCCGTTCCGTTCAGCAATGTCCCTTGAGGCGTATAGTTATAAAAGGCATTGACGGTGAGCAGACCCTTTGGCGACACCTGCTGTTGTGACCCGATCACGACGAAGCAGGTGACCGACCCGCACGATGCCTCCGCGGTTTGAGGGCCGGGCCACCAAAAGACAAATGCAAGACTGAGAATGAATCCGAGGATGAACCATTTTCCTACCATGATGCTGCTGGTCCTTTCTCTCTAAGAAGAATCGTTGTTCTCCGCCTTTCCTTCAACCCACTCAGTGGATCGAATGAGAAACGGATTGCGGCTCTGCTGCGAGCCGATGATCAACGGTAACTATAGAGAGAAAGTCGGAGGAGCGCGGCTAGCAGAAGTCTGGCATACCTCGATCGAGGGCTGCGCAGAATTGGAGAACGTAATGAGTTCAATAGGACTGAGTTCGACTTGAGACGGTACTACCGCACTATCGAACACCGTCCCGGCGGCACACATCCAGGAACAAAGCACGGTGCCATGGGTGGCAGCCTGATGATGGGCATGGTGCCCGGCATGCTCGACCATTTGGGCCTGAGCCAATCCGCCGACGGAAAGGACACAGAGCACCAGGAGGATCGAGACGAATTTGAGGACGGTGCGGTTCATCTGCATTCGACCAAGTCTGTGTTGCTCGAATCCTAATGGACACTCACTAGGCCTGTCAAGCCGGCTATTCAAGGGCCTTTGCTTATTATAGGATTCACAGAAGAGATGTTGTATACTGCAAAAAATACCTTCGGAGACTTCAGCGTTCGTTTCGAACGACAGTATCATGGTCACGCAACTACTCAACCAGATCTTCGGCAGTAAAAACGATCGTGAAATCAAGGCAGTCCGCCCGATTGTGGACCGGATTAACAGCCTGGAATCCGGCCTGACCCCGCTCTCCGATCACGCCCTTTCGGACAAGACCCAGGAATTCAAGAAGCGCCTGGAGGCCGGGGAAACCCTGGACGACATTCTGCCTGAAGCTTTCGCGGTCTGTCGTGAAATGTCTCGCCGCAAGCTGAACATGCGCCATTTCGATGTGCAGCTGATCGGCGGGGTGATTCTCCACAGAGGCCGCATCGCTGAAATGAAGACCGGCGAAGGGAAAACCCTGGTGGCCACGCTGCCGATCTATCTGAATGCGCTCGAAGGAAAAGGCGTGCACCTCGTCACGGTGAACGACTATCTCGCCAAGCGCGATGCGCAGTGGATGAGCGTGCTCTACCATGCGCTGGGACTTTCGGTTGGCATCATTCAACATGATGCCTCCTTTCTCTTCGATCCGACCTATGAGGCCTCGGATAAGCGACTTCAGTCTCTCCGCCCCTGCACGAGGCCTGAAGCCTACCGTGCCGATATCACCTATGGCACGAACAACGAGTACGGGTTTGACTATCTCCGCGACAACCTGGTGGTCAACGATTTGGCCCAGTGTGTGCAGCGCGAGCTGAACTTCGCCATCGTGGACGAAGTCGACAGTATCCTCATCGACGAGGCCCGCACTCCGTTGATTATCTCGGGTCCAACGGATGAAACGACCGATCTCTACTACCGCATCAACGCCATCATTCCGCAACTGAAACCGGAGCGCGATTACACGATCGAGGAAAAGACGAAGACTGCATCGTTGACCGAAGACGGCAACGTCCGGGTCGAGAAATTGCTCGGAGTGGACAATCTCTACGATCCCAACCATATGGATCTCGTCCACCACGTCGTCAAGGCGCTCCAGGCCTATGCTCTCTACAAGCGGGATGTGGACTATGTTGTGAAAGAGGGGGAAGTCATCATCGTGGATGAATTCACCGGGCGGCTCATGCCGGGACGCCGCTGGAGCGACGGCCTGCACCAGGCCGTCGAAGCCAAAGAAGGTGTCAAGATCGCCAACGAGAATCAAACATTGGCCTCGGTCACTTTCCAGAACTATTTCCGGATGTACAAGAAGCTCAGCGGCATGACCGGCACAGCGGACACGGAAGCCGCGGAGTTCGCCAAGATTTACAATCTCGACGTCAACGTGGTCCCGACCAATCGCAACATGATCCGGCAGGATTATGCCGACGTCGTCTACCGGACCGAAAAAGAGAAATTCGCCGCGATCGTCGAGGACATCAAGGAATGTTACGAGCGCGGACAGCCCGTCTTGGTTGGTACGATTTCCATCGAAAAATCTGAACGACTCGCCGGATTCTTGAGCCGGACTGGTGTGAAACACAATGTCCTCAATGCCAAACAGCATGAGCGAGAAGCCGAGATCATTGCCCAGGCGGGACGCAAAGGCGCCGTCACCATTGCCACGAACATGGCGGGCCGCGGCACCGATATTCTCCTGGGCGGCAATCCTGAGTTTATGTTCAAGCAGATCCTCTACCGGGAAGAGAATCTGCCTGATGCACGCAAGCTGGAGATCTTCGAAGAAATTCGGACCGACTGCGAGAAGAACAAGCAAGAGGTCCTCGCGGCCGGCGGACTTCACATTCTCGGGACCGAGCGCCATGAAAGTCGCCGGATCGACAACCAACTCCGAGGCCGAGCCGGTCGGCAGGGCGACCCTGGTTCATCACGATTCTATCTGTCGTTGGAAGACGATCTGATGCGCATTTTCGCCTCCGAACGGGTTTCTCAGTTAATGCTCAAGCTCGGCATGGAAGAGGGCGTCCCGATCGAGCACGGCATGGTCACCCGGGCCATTGCCAACGCCCAGAAGAAGGTCGAGGCTCACCACTTCGACATCCGGAAACAGCTGCTGGAGTATGATGACGTTATGAACAAACAGCGTGAGGTGATCTACCAACACAGACGCGCCGTCCTGGGCGGGACGAATCGTAAAGACGACCTTCGCGACATGATGGATACGCTGGTGGATTCCGCCCTCAATATCTATTGTCCAGCTGAACAATACCCCGAAGAATGGGATATCAAAGGGCTCGCTGAAATCATGCACAGCCAGTTCGGTCTCGATATCACCCAAGATAAAGGCGACGGCGGCTCGTCAATCCGCGACATGGGTCGTGACGCGTTGCTCGAAGACCTTCGCGCGCAGGTGCGTGACGCCTATGATCGGAGAGAACAGGAGCTGGGCTCGGACCTGATGCGCTTCCTGGAGAAGAACTTCATGCTCCAGGTGATCGACCACCACTGGAAAGACCATCTTCTTGGGATGGATCACCTGCGTGATGGGATTGGACTGCGCGGGTACGGACAAAAAGATCCGCTCATTGAGTACAAGCGCGAAGGCTACGATCTCTTTGCCGGCATGATGGAACGCGTTAAGGCCGACGCACTTGATCGACTCTTTCATGTGCAAGCGGTCCGGAACGAGGCACAACCCACCGCGCCTCCGCCGCCCGTCGTCTCACGCTCCCTCCCCCCACTCATCCTCAATCGCGGAGAAGAACCAGTCGCACCTCAGACTGTTCAGCGGAGCGACGAAAAAGTCGGCCGCAACGATCCATGCCCCTGCGGCAGCGGAAAAAAATACAAGAAGTGCCATGGGATCTGAAAAGGCTCGGCTGACGAAGAGCGTGGAGTTTCGGCATCGCCAATTGTAGCTTCAAATCCTCTCTGTCCTAAGCAACGAAGTGGCCATTCCCAATCTCCAGATCCATAATCTGGGGAATGAATCGCGCGCATCTGGAGCTCGTACTTCAGCTTCACAAGTCGATCGGCTTGGGGCTGATGAACAGAGGCTCTTGTCTTCGGCCAGCGGTAACCTTTCTTCCTTATTTCACCTTGACTTAGCACGCCTATGAACGTTAGTCTAAATTGTATTGGACCCATATTTTGAGAGGGTGAAGTGTCCCCATCGGGTATGGGTGTCACTTTACGTATGGTGTTGATGGGAGTAGGAGGAATTGCTTGTGACAACCGGGCACCCTGAACTCGTCTCCGCCATCGCCTCCGAGATCACCTCCTCAGGTCCGATCCCCTTCGTCCGGTTCATGGAACTGGCGCTCTACCACCCTCAATATGGCTATTACATGCGCCAACCGGACGATGCAAGCCATGAACGTATCGGCTGGTCCGGTGATTTTTATACCAGCTCCGATGTGTACCCAATTCTCGGTCATGCGTTCGCCGCGCAAGCCAAGCAAATGGACGAGTTCGTCGGCTGCCCCACTCCCTTCACGATCGTCGAAATGGGAGCAGGCAAAGGTCTATTCGCCCGAGATTGTTTGAGGGCAATCCATGCGAACCAGAATGGTTTCGCATCGCGTGTCCGCTATATCTTGGTTGAACGCAGCCCTGCCATGCGGGAGTTGCAGCGCCAGAACCTGGGTCCCTGGCTCAGCGCACCGGGCCTCGTCACCTGGGTGGAAGGTCTTGATGGGTTGGCCCCTCAGAGCGTGACTGGTCTGTTCTTCAGCAATGAGCTGGTGGATGCCTTCCCGGTGCATCGGATTCAAGTCACGGCTGGACAAACCGAAGAACTCTATGTGGACTATCGAGGCGGGCAGTTTGTGGAATGCCTGAAACCTCCGTCGACAACCCTGATCGATCAGTATCTAGAGAGACTCCATACCACCTGGTCGGAGGGCTATCGAACCGAGGTGAATCTCCAAGCGATGGACTGGATGGAACAGGTGGCGGAGCGAATCGATCGTGGATTTGTGGTGACCATCGATTATGGTCATACGGCACAAGATCTCTATGGGCCTGAGCGGAAGAACGGCACGTTCCTCTGCTATTCACAACAACTGACAAACGAAGATCCGTTCATTCGAGTCGGCGAGCAGGATATGACTGCCCACGTGGATTTTTCGACCCTAGCCGCCGTTGGAGAGGAGCAGGGACTTCACGTAACGGGATTCACAAACCAAATGAGTTTTTTAATGGGGCTCGGCGTTGAAGAGATGATTGAGGAATTGGAGCCAGAGAGCCCAGAATTTCGCAGCGCAATTCACCTCCTGAGGCCAGATGGCATGGGCAGCACGTTTAAGGTGCTCATTCAACACAAGGGCATACATTATCCGGAATTAGA
>DATEPD010000225.1:0-6833 GCA_035273365.1 Nitrospiraceae bacterium
GCCAAGACGCGCCCTTAGCCCTGGCGAGGGCCTTTCATTCCTCTTCCAGTCGCTTCAAGGGAGTGGCCAAGGCTGCCCTCTACTGCGCGCATCGAACGAGCACAGTTTCATCGTGCGCGTTCTGCGAGCAATGAGGGCACCTGGTCACTCCCTCCTCACCCTTCTAGGGCGCGCGTTGCGCGAGCAGGAGACCACTCCCGCCCTGGCAACGATCACACCGTCAAATGCTGCTTCACCATGTCCGCGCTCAACTCATCACTCTTGCCCGCCGCCACCACCGCCCCTTTGGCCATCACCACATACTTTTCCGCCAGACGGGCGGCAAAATGGAGCCCCTGCTCGACCAATAAAATCGAAAAACGGCGCTGATTTTTGAATCCAATGATCACGTCTTCGATTTGATCCACGATCGAAGGCTGAATACCCTCCGTCGGCTCATCGAGCAAAAGCAACTTGGGATTCGATAAGATCGCCCGGCCGATCGCCAATTGCTGCTGCTCTCCCCCGCTCAACACACCACCCGGCCGTCCCAGGATTTGGGTGAGTTTGGGAAAGAGTTGATACACTTCGTCGAATGCCGCCTTCTCGACCGCCCCATTCACCTTGTCCGACCTCGCCCAGTAGCCGAGCTGCAAATTCTCCCGGACCGTCAGATGCGGGAGGATCTCCCGGCCCTGCGGCACATAGGCCAACCCGCGGCGTGCCCGCTGGTCAGTCGGCTCCTTCGTGATATCGGCTCCATTGAACAGCATCTGTCCTGACCGAGCCGGTAGGAGGCCGGTCAATACTTTGAGCGTGGTCGTCTTGCCAACCCCGTTTCGGCCCATGAGACACACCACTTCTCCACGGTCTATGGTAAACGCCACGTTTCTGAGAATGTGGCTTTCGCCATAGTAAGCGTTGATATTTTTCAGCTCAAGCATGGTTCATGCGTCTCTTCGGTTACCTTTGCAGGATGTTCAAACGGGCCTCCAGCAAGGCCGCAGGCGAGAGAAGACCGGAGGCGTACCCTCTGGGGTACGTTGAGGATCTTGTCGAGCCGAGAACGAAGCTGGGGGCATGTTTCAACATCCTGTTAGTGGGCGACTTTTTGGCGTCCCAAATATATTTCCCGCACGCGTTCGTCCGCCTGCACCTTCTCGACCGTGCCTTCGCAAATGACGGTGCCCTCGTGCAAGACCGTCACGATACGGGCGATCTGCCGGACAAAATCCATATCGTGTTCGATCACGACGATCGCGTGTTTCTCCGCCAACGATTGGAGCAGTCGACCAGTCTGTTCCGTTTCTTTGTCGGTCATTCCGGCAACCGGCTCATCGACAAGGAGCAACAAAGGATCTTGCAAAATCACCATGCCGATTTCGAGCCATTGCTTCTGTCCATGCGACAGCGACCCGGCTCTGGTATGCACATACTCTTGTAAGCCGATCGTTTCAAGGCCCTCTGCAATCCGTTCCCGTTCTTTTGCCATCGATTTCCCTAACAGCGTCGGGATGACACCTTTGCTGCTCCGTTTCAACGACAAGTCGAGATTTTCCCACACGGTGAGGTTCCCATAGATGGAAGGAGCTTGGAACTTTCGTCCGATGCCGAGTTTGACGCGCTCATCCTCCCTTTTTCCAGCCAGGTTGACATCCTTGCCGAAAAAGACACGTCCGCTGGCCGGTTTGGTCTTCCCGCAAATGACATCGAGCAATGTCGTTTTTCCAGCTCCATTCGGCCCGATGACCACGCGGAGTTCGTTGTAGTCAACAATGAAGTTGAGACTGTTGAGCGCTTTGAAGCCGTCGTAGTCGACCGTAACGCCTTCAAGTTGGATAATGGAGCCGCGTTCATCCACCTCAGCGCTTCTCCTCCGACAGAGCCGCTTTACCCACCACGGCTTTACGCTGGCTCAGAAGACTCTTTCCTTTTCGAATCATGCCGACCAACCCGTCAGGAAACAAGAGGACCACCAACACGAAGAGCCCGCCGAGGATAAAGGGCCAGAGTTCAGGAAAATAGTTGGTGAGTACGCTCCGACCGTAATTCACGCTTATGGCGCCTAACACTGCCCCCACCAGGCTGCCGCGGCCACCCACCGCCACCCAAATGACCATTTCAAGCGACGGCAGAACCCCGATCTGCGCCGGTGTGATGATGCCGACCTGGGGAGCATAGAGCATACCGGCCAACCCGGCCAGGGCTGCGGCCACGACAAAGACGAACAATTTGTAGTTGGCCGGGGTGTAACCGGAAAAGACGACGCGCTGCTCGCTGTCCCGCACAGCAATCAGGACCCGACCGGCCCGCGAGCGAATGATCCAGCGGCACAAGAGATAGGCCCCGCCGAGACAGAGCACCGTGAGGATATAGAGCCCCCGCTGCGTGGCGGGGTCGGAGAGCCGGTACCCGATTACCTGTTTGAAATCGGTCAATCCGTTCGTGCCGCCGAGATTCGTGTCGTTCCGATTGAAGACGAGCCAGGCCACGAGCGCCAGCGCCTGCGTAATGATCGCGAAATAGACGCCTTTGATGCGGCTACGGAAGGCGAAGAATCCGAATACGAGGGCGAACAACATCGGCACCAAAATCGCACCAATGACCGCAACAGGAAAACTGTAGAAGGGCTTCCAGAAGAGCGGCAGCTCTTTCACCTGGTTCCACACCATGAAATCCGGCAGATCGCTGCCGTAGACGCTCTCTTTCCCGATCGTGAGCATCATGTGCATGCCCATGCAGTACGCGCCTAATCCGAAAAATACGCCTTGTCCCAAGCTCAAAATGCCGGTGTAGCCCCAAATGAGATCGAGCCCCAGAGCCAGAATCGCAAAGGCGAGAAATTTTCCGAAGCGATTCAGACTGAAATCGGAGAGATGCAGCCAGGAATCTTCCGGCGGCAAGACGTTGAGAAGCGGCATTCCCACGAGCAGGATGAAACCCACAATCCAGAAGCCCAGACCTCCACCGCCTGGAGCAAGCGACTCCGATTCTTTCGATGCTGTCATGGCCTAGGACCTACTTTCCTGGCTGCCTCAGGCGGAATAGGTTGAGGTCGAGGCCGAGGCCGAGGTTGAGCAAAAGAGGTGATGCGCCTCGTCTCAGCCTTAACCTCAACCTCAACCTTCCGCAGTTAAGAATCGGCACTCCGCCCCTTCATCGCAAACAGACCAGACGGCCGCCATTGCAAGAACAAAATCACAAGCACGAGAATGAACACCTTGCCGTACACGGCGCCGAAACTCGGCTCGATTAGCTTGTTCAGCCCCCCGATCCCCAGCGAGGCCACGATTGTACCAGCCAGTTTCCCCACCCCTCCAGTCA
Organism: Nitrospiraceae bacterium; assembly: GCA_035273365.1. Taxonomy (GTDB): domain Bacteria; phylum Nitrospirota; class Nitrospiria; order Nitrospirales; family Nitrospiraceae; genus Palsa-1315. Next base: position 3,304 of record DATEPD010000225.1, read on the forward strand.
CCACAACCATGAAGGCGTCGACGATGTAGTTCTGGCCGAGACCAGGATCCACGTTGCCGACCAACGTGAGTGCCCAACCGGCGATGCCGGCGAGACCCGATCCGAACGCAAAGGTATAGGAGTCGACTTTTCGCGTAGGAATGCCCAGGCACGAGCTCATATTGCGATTCTGCATCACCGCTCGAACACGCAGGCCTAAACTCGAACGAAACAGGACGAAGTAGATACCGAGGACGCAGAGGATGGACAACCCGATAATGAAGATTCGGTTAAACGGAAAATACACCCCGACCATAACCTGCGCACCGCCGCTTAGCCACGTCGGCGCGATCACAGCGGTCAAGTCCCCGAAGTAGACGCGCGCCGCCTGCATCAAGACCAAACTCACGCCCCAGGTTGCCAACATGGTTTCCAACGGGCGTCCGTACAGAAACCGGATGACGGTGGCTTCGAGGACCATCCCAAAGACAGCCGCGGCAAGAAATGCCACCGGCAGCGCGGTCAGAAAATACGACTCGAACATGGAGGGGGGCATATAGGCCCTGAAGACTTCTTGGGTGACAAATGTCGCATAGGCGCCGACCATCATCAACTCGCCATGGGCCATATTAATGACGCCCATCAAACCAAAGACGATGGCCAGTCCCAACGACATGATCAGCAGCACCGAACTGAGGCTGATTCCCCGAAAACACGTTTCAATCACATTTGACCAAAAACCCCAGCTCTCGATGCGCGTGATCGCGGCGCCGGCGGCCTTCGCCACTGCCTTCTGCGATTCGGTCGCCTCGGCACTCTCGCCGGCCGCGACCAGTTTTTTCATGGCTGGCACGCCATTCTGACTGCGGAGTTCCCCGAGCTTATCGGCTGCAGCAGTTTTGACCGACGGATCGTCAGACGCGAGCTTGAGCAGCGCTGAAGATTCTTCCATCGTGTAGCGGACCCACTTGTTCGGCTCATTTGCCGCAGCAGCATCCAGCCATGGAATTGCCCAAATCCTACCGGCTGAACCGAGATCGGTCGCCGCCGATCGACGCACGTCGGTGCTGGGGCTGGTCAGATTCGCCCGATTTTTGAGGGAATCCATGAGCGGCTTGATGGCCTGCCGTAAACTGCGGTCTGCATTGGCTCGGACCTCCTCCAACCGTGGAACCAGGCTGACATCTCCCTGTTCAATCAGCACTCGAATGGCTGCGTCCCGGGCGGATTCGTCTTCGCTGGTCAACTGGGTAAGTGCTTGCTCGACAGACGTGGCAGGAGAAGGAGCCGGGGGAGCGTCGGCAGACCCATCTGCTGCGATCGTCCAGGAGGGTCCCAAAAGTAGGAACAGTCCCACGATACCCAGCAGGATGCTGAAAAAGCTCGCCAGCGGCAGTGGCCGTGGAGCGTGGCGTGCGTCGTACTTTTCTCGCGTGTCTCTGTCTTCCCGCCAATCGCGCACACGCAGAGTTTTCGCGCAACCAGTCAGCGCTGCAACAATGCGATCAAGAGAAATCATCATGAAGGTAAGCTGCTCCTCCACAAGACACACGAATGACGGAGACTTCTCGTCCCGTCAACCACACTTCACGCACACGGTAGAGGGAGTCGATCAGTCGCCCCCTCTACCGTGACGGACTATTTCTGATAGGTCCCTTGATGACCGACCCAGTCGCAACCTTTGTCCGGATTCGTATACTCGCTCCAGGGCTCCGGCTTCACCAGTCCCTTCGAACGAGAGACGACCTTGAATTGCCCGTCCGCCAATATTTCACCGATGAGTACCGGTCGATAGGTGTGGTGATTGGCGGGATCCATCATGATCTCACCGCCCGGTGCCAGGAACTTACTGCCATAGACCGCCTTTCGGACCTTGTCGACATCGGTTGACCCGGCCTTTTCGACGGCTTGCTTCCAGATATACACGCCGAAGTACGCGGCTTCGATCGGATCGTCCGTGACTCGTTTGTCGCCATCCGGCAAATTGTTCTTCTTGCAGTAGGCCTTGAAATCCGCGACAAACTTTTTGTTCTGTGGCGTATCGACGCTTTGATAATAATTCCACGCCGCCAAGTGGCCGACCAGTGCCGAAGTATCCATCCCTCGCAATTCGTCTTCCGCCACACTGAAGGCCATGATCGGGGCATCCTCGGCACGCAAACCTTGGTTCGCAAACTCCTTGTAGAACGGGACGTTACTGTCTCCGTTGATCGTACTGATCACGGCAGCCCCTCCGCCCGCGGCGAATTTCTTCAATTTGCCACAGATGGTTTGATAATCCTGATGGTGGAACGGTGTATATTCTTCCATGATGCTGTCTGCCGGCACTTTCTTTGCCAACAGCATCGCCCTCAAGATTTTGTTGGTAGTGCGGGGATACACGTAATCGGTACCGAGCAGATAGAACTTTGTGAATCCGCCCCCCTCTTTGCTCATCAAATAGTCCACCGCCGGTACGGCCTGCTGATTCGGAGCAGCACCGGTGTAGAAGACGTTGCGTGAACACTCTTCCCCCTCGTACTGCACGGGATAGAAGAGTAAGCCGTTATTCTTCTCGAACACCGGCAGCACCGACTTGCGGCTGACCGAGGTCCAACAGCCAAAGACGACTGCCACTTTATCTTGCAGCAGGAGCTGTTTGGCCTTTTCGGCAAAGAGGTCCCAGTTTGAGGCTGGATCGACCACGACCGGCTTGATCATCCGGCCCATCACCCCGCCCTTCGCGTTGATCTCTTCCACTGCCATCATCACCGTATCGCGGAGCGAGACTTCGCTGATCGCCATGGTCCCACTGAGTGAATGCAGGATACCGATCTTAATCGGATCTTTGTCTGCCGCATAGGACAAGGCCCAGTTGCCCAAATTGCCTAGCAACGCGGCAACCCCTATGCCGGCCGCGACCTTACTTCCCTGAACCAGAAGCTCACGCCGGGAAGGTCCTACCTCGCTCGCATCAACACCGTTTGGTTCAACCGGGCTTGTTTCGTTGGGTTTTTTCGCATCCATGGTCGGACTCCTTTCACTAGCATAAGAAGTTATACAAGCTCGGAAAAGACGTCGTTGTCTCTCGTACATTCTGGCCGACTCGATGGACCTCGTTGTCCACCGTTCAATCCGTGTGGTCGGCACACGCTTTCGCAAATGAGCAACTATCACGAGGAATCATCGTACGTAACACAGAAGTGGAACGTGTAGGGAAGGCAAACAGAACGTCTCGGCCTTTCCAGACGCGTCGCAATGCTGGCACACACACATCTTGATGAGGGTCCTCCAGTCGGAGGCCGCCCTCATAAAGTACAATCCTTCCGATACCAGACCGGCCAACCACTGAACCACCACGTGAATAGTCGTCTATGAGAAGGAGCGGTTGCTTCTTCATCATCGAGCCCCGCAGGCTGAACGTGTCATGCCTGAACACCGACCAAATTAATGCCCGTAAGCTATAAGCTGAGGGGAACGATAAACCCACTAGGCATCTCCCTAGGAAATTGAGGCAATTTCCCTAGGAGAAATCAGCGCTGGAAATTCATGGGCGTTTCTAATGCCATTGC
>DATEPD010000226.1:0-2236 GCA_035273365.1 Nitrospiraceae bacterium
GCTTGCCGGGGCCAACTGCCGGCAGGTATCGCAATTGATGCAGGTCGCATCGACAAAAAAGTTACCTGCGACATTGGAGTCGAGTCGTTTTTTCTCATCGGCCATTACATAACTCCTACGTTGATGCGTGAAACCTTTTGGGCTTCCCGCCGTCCCATCTCTTCCCTTTTACATCACAATACCACCACCGCAATGGATGTTCTGCCCCGTCAACCACCGTGCCTCTTCACTGACGACGAACGCGACCACATCGGCGATGTCTTTCGGTGCACCAAGCCGCTTCAACGGCGACATCTGTGTGCCAATTTCGCGGAACTGATCTGTCATCATACCCGTCTCGGTAAAACCTGGCGAGACCGTATTGACGGTAATGCCTCGAAGAGCGAGTTCCTGCGCCAGTCCTTTCGTATACTGCTCCAGCGCGCCTTTGCTGCCAAGGTAGGCCGTCGCACCGGGAAAATTCAAATGGGTTCCATCGGTGGAAATGTTGACGATGCGGCCACCCTCTTGAAGTACCCTGGCCGCTTCCTGCATCGCGAAGTAAGGACCCTTGGCGTTCAAGGCGATGACTTGATCGAAGTCAGCCTCGGTGGTCTCCAGGACAGGCTTAGGCATAAACCGTCCGGCATTATTGATGAGGATGTCGAGTCGACCGAATTCCTTCACCGTCTCGATCACGAGGCGGCGAGCCTCTGCAACCTGGCTCATATCAGATTGGATAGCAACGGCCTTCCCACCCTTGGCCAGAATGCCCGTCACAACTTGCCGGGCCTTCTCCGCACTCGTTCCGTAATTTACCACCACCGTCGCTCCGTCTTGGGCCAATCGTTCTGCGATCGCCTGTCCGATTCCACTGGACGACCCGGTGACGATCGCCACTTTTCCACTGAGCAACATTATGAGGTTTCCTCTGTCATTCCTATCGGAGAAGATGAGACGGTTGCTCCCAAGTTGCAGAGTACACCAACTCTGTCAATGCCTTGCGGACTCTTGGTTGAGCTTCCCGTGCACGCAGGCGGTCCGACAGCTGGGCGGGATCGCCTGGATAACCGACCGCGATCATGGCCACCGGCTCATAGCCCGCTGGAATCTTACAGTCCGTTCGCGCCTGATCGATTCGAAAACCTGCCATCTGATGAACAACAAGCCCGAGCGCTGTGGCCTGGATGACAAGATTCTCCACCGCCATCCCTGTGTCATGAAGCGAGTGGCGATTCGCCGAGCCATCCTCGAATTGCAGTGTTGCCACGGATAGCAGCAGCACCGGTGCACGATGCGCCCATTTCTGATTGCCTTCGACCAGGCAGCCGAACAACCGATCATACTCCGTCGTATTCTCTGTCGTAGCGATCAGGAACCGCCAGGGCTGTTCATTATTCGATGAAGGCGCCCACCGTGCCGCTTCGAATAGACTCCGCAGCTTCTCCGGCTCGATCGAACGATCGTCAAAGGCGCGTGGGCTCCAACGCCGACGCAGCAAGTCATGGATCGGGTACTGCGTGTCAGCCGGTTTTTCCATGTATGTCTTTATCCTTTGCTACTGTCCTTGGGTCGATCCTTCTCGGGAGACCAGCCACCACCAAGGGCCTTATAGAGTTGGACCACCGAAACCAGATGGAGACGACGGGTGGCGGCAAGTGCCAATTCCGCCTCAAAAAGATTCCGTTGCGCAATGAGGACGTCTAAATAGTTTGCCAGGCCGCCCTTGTATCGCAGGGTGGCAAGGTGCAGGGCCGACCGCAGGGAATTGACCTGCTTTTCCTGGGCAGCCGCCTGTTCATGGGCTGTGCTGACCCCCACCAGTGCGTCTTCAACCTCTCTGAACGCGACGAGAATTGTTTGTTCATACTGGGCCACAGCCTGCTTCGTTTGAGCTTCTACGGCCTGCTGTTGAAATCCTAACGTTTGGGCATTCAACAAGGGACCGGTGAGTACCGGGGCGAGGACTCCGAAAGTGGTTCCCGGCGACACAATATCCGTCAGTGTCGGACTCGCCACTCCGAGGAGTCCCGTGAGCGACAGTTTGGGAAATCGGTCGGCTTTCGCCACCCCGATCCTGGCGGTGAGGGCAACCAATTGTTGCTCTGCTTGCACAATATCCGGACGGCGTTGGAGCAGTTCCGAGGGAAGACCGGCGGGCACCACAGGCGGCATCATTTGCTCGGTTAGCGATCGCCCCCTATTGATGTGGCTGGGATTCCTCCCCAACAGCACGCTGAGCTCGTTTTCTTTTTGA
>DATEPD010000227.1:0-11452 GCA_035273365.1 Nitrospiraceae bacterium
CTCGATCTTTCGAAAATCGAGTCCGGCACTGTCACCGTCGAGGTCGAAGAAATCTCATTCTCCGGTCTGCGCGACACCATCGACCGCAACTTCCGGCACGTGGCCGAGGCCAAAAACCTGCCGTTCCACGTGCAGTTTGCCGACAACCTCCCCCGATACATGCACACCGATCCGAAGCGTCTCCAGCAAATCCTCAAAAATCTCCTGTCCAACGCCGTCAAGTTCACCGCTCACGGCCAAGTCGAGGTTCGCGTGGGTTTTGCCACGCATGGCTGGAGCAGCGATCACCCGATACTGAGCGCCGCTCCATATGTTCTGGCCTTCGCCGTCGAGGATACCGGCATCGGCGTCCCGCCGGAGAAGCAGCGGCTCATCTTCGAGGCCTTCCAACAGGCCGACGCCGGCACGTCCCGCAAGTACGGCGGCACCGGCCTTGGCCTCGCCATCAGCCGTGAGCTGGCCGTGCTGCTCGGCGGCGAAATCAAGCTCGCAAGCGTCTTCGGGGAAGGCAGCACGTTCACTCTCTATCTGCCGTTGCACTACTCCGGTTCCGATACCGCGAAACGCACATCGGTCGGTAGCTCCACTGCCGAGCCCTCCAAAATGCTCACGGTCCTGCCAGTCGCCCGCGAAGAGCACATTGAAGACGACCGTGACGAGATTGTGGAGGGGGACCTCGTTCTGCTGATTGTCGAAGATGATCCGCATTATGCGCGTATTCTCCTGGACCTGGCGCGGGCCAAGGGCTTCAAGGGCGTTGTCGCGACCAAAGGCGGGGCAGGACTCTCCCTCGCCAGGCAGTTCCACCCCGTGGCCATCTCTCTCGATATTTCACTCCCGGATATGCTCGGCTGGACGGTTCTGAACCAGCTCAAGCTCGACCCGGCCACGCGCCACATCCCAGTGCAAATCATTACCATGATGGAAGAAGAACGCCAACACGGTCTCGCACACGGGGCGTTTTCCTACCTCGTCAAGGCGCCGACTACCGATGGTTTGAATACAGCATTCGACCGGCTCAAAGATTTCACCCTCCCGCGCACGAAGCGGCTTCTGATTGTCGAGGACAACGACATTGAGCGCCAGTCCATCGTCGAACTACTCGGGTATGAAGACATCGAGATGGTTGCCGTCGCCACAGGCAGCGAGGCGTTGGATGCGATGCTCGACAAGTCGTTCGATTGTATCGTGCTGGACCTACGTTTGCCCGACATGACCGGCTTCGAACTGCTGGAGAAGGTGCACGCGGAGCAAGCTCTGGCGGACATGCCGGTGGTCGTGTTCACCGGCAAGGAGTTGACCGCCGAGGAGCAGATGCAGCTCAAGGGGATGGCGAAGAGCATCGTCCTCAAAGACGTTCAATCACCCGAGCGGCTGCTGGACGAGACGGCCCTCTTCCTCCACCGCGTCGTCACCGACCTGCCCGAGGACAAGCAGAACATGCTCGAGCGGCTCAACGGCTCCAATGAAATCCTGCGCGGACGTAAGATCCTCGTGGTCGATGACGACGCGCGCAACATCTTTGCGCTGACCTCTCTGCTCGAGAACCAGGAGATGGATGTGATCAGCGCGACCAATGGACGCAGCGCCATTGACATCATCAATAAGTCGCCTGATCTGAACATGGTGCTCATGGATATCATGATGCCAGAAATGGATGGCTATGCGACGATCCGTGAAATCCGCAAAGTCCCAGAGTTCCGGACAATTCCGATCCTCGCGCTCACAGCGAAGGCGATGAAAGGCGACCGCGAGAAGTGCCTCGACGCCGGCGCGAGCGACTATATCGCCAAGCCGGTCAATACGGACCAGCTCTTGTCGCTGATGCGGGTATGGCTTTTCCGATGAACAAGATTAAGAGCAAAGGGGTCACCCCATGAGCCCCGACACCATTCGGTCGTCGACCGGGAGTCCGACTCAAGGTCTGCAAACCCAGCACTCCGCTGCCGGGGCTCCAACATCTGCCTCTTCCGACGGCCCCATCAGCATCCTGATCGTCGATGATGAACCGAAAAATCTCACCGTGCTCGAGACCGTCCTCAACGATCCAGGTTACCGGCTGGTTCGAGCTGAGTCCGGCGAACAGGCGTTGCTTGCGCTCGTCGATGACGAATTCGCTCTTCTTATCCTGGACATCCAGATGCCCGGCATGACCGGCTTCGAACTCGCCCATATCATTAAGGGGCGGAAGAAAACTGCCGGTGTGCCGATCATCTTCCTTACCGCCTACTACAACGAGGACCAGCACGTGCTCGAAGGTTATGGCACCGGCGCGGTGGACTATCTCCATAAGCCGGTGAACCCGACCATCCTCCGTTCCAAGGTTGCCATCTTCGCCGAGCTACACAGGAAGAACCGCGAGTGCGGGATAGCCAATCGTGCGCTGGTCGTTGAAGTGACCGAGCGTCGCAGGGCCGAGGAGCAACTGCGTGAACTGAATGACACGCTCGAGCGTCGCGTGGCGGAACGAACGGAAGCGCTGATGAAGACAAGCGTTGCCTTGAATGAGGCTGGCGAGCGATACCGTTCCCTCTTCGACGATAGCCTCGACGCGATCTTTTCTCTTAGCGCCGACGAACGCTTCGAGGCGGCCAATCCCGCTGCGCTCAGGCTCACTGCCCGCACGTTCGAGGAGCTGAAGACCATCCGCTTCCTGGATCTCTGCGCGCCCGATCAGCGAGAAACTGCAGCGAATGCCTTTCGCACCGTTTTCCGCTGCGAAAACCTCACGATGGATATGACCATCATTACCGCGACCGGCGAGCGCCGCGATCTCATCATCAGCGCCACACCGGCGATCGTGAACGGCAAAGTCGTCGGCGTCTCGTGCATCGCGCGCGACGTGACCGAGCGTAAGCAAGCCCAAGAGGCCGTGCAACAAAGCGAAGCGCGATTGAGCGGTATTATTTCCTCGGCCATGGACGCCATTATCACAATTGATCAGACAGAATGCGTGATCGATTTTAACCATGCTGCGGAGCAAATGTTCGAGTGTACGGCAGCGAATGCTGTTGGGCGCCAGATCGACCGGTTCATTCCCAAAAGGTCTTGGGCCATGCACGGACGTCACATCGATGAGTCCGGTCTCATGCAGGTCACGAACCCTTTAGTGGGCGCGTTGGGCACTATCTATGGCCATCGTGCCAACGGTGAAGAATTTCCCATTGAAGCTGCGATCTCGCAATTGGAGACACAAGCGGGGAAGTTTTACACGCTGATTTTACGGGACATGACCGAACGAGTACGCCAGGAAACGGCGTTACGCCTCAGTGAAGCGCGTTATCGAGATCTCATTCAAGCTCTTCCCGCTGCCGTCTATACCTGTGACGAGCAGGGCCACGTCATGCTGTACAATCAGAGCGCGGTCGCCTTGTTGGGACGGGAACCGGAAGTCGGCGAGTATCAGTGGTCCGCATCATCGTGGAAAGTCTATCGGCCGGACGGCTCTCCGCTTCCATTGGACCAATTGCCGATGGAGGTCACATTGCATGAAGGCCATTCGATTCGAGGTGAAGAGATCGTCATTGAACGGCCCGACGGCACGAGACGCTATGTGCTTCCGCACTCCGAGCCGATGCTGAACGCCGATGGTGCTGTCGTGGGTGCTGTGAACATGCTGGTGGACATTACCGACCGCAAGCAGGCCGAGCAGGCGGTTGCCAATTTGGCTGCCATCGTGACGTCGTCGGACGATGCGATCATCGGAATGGATCTGTGCGGCAACGTGACGAGTTGGAATCGTGGAGCAGAGCGCTTATACGGGTATACCGCAGAGGATATGATCGGAAATCCCATCACATCGCTCATCCCGGCGGACCGGCAGGACGAAGAATCGCACATGCTCGAACGGGTACGGTGTGGGGAATCGGTCGAGCACTATGAGACGATTCGGCGTTGCAAGGATGGGAGCAGACTCATTGTTTCGCTGACCGTGTCTCCGGTGTCCGATTCTCACGGGAGGATCATCGGCGCCTCAAAAATCGCGCGGAATATTACGGAGCAGAAACGCATCGAGCAGGCGCTTCGCCGCAGCGAACGAGACCTGTCGGATTTTTTCGACAATGCCAGCATCGGCCTGCACTGGGTTGGGCCTGACGGCATGATCATTAAGGTGAACCAGACGGAGCTGGACCTGTTCGGATACAGCCGTGAGGAATATATGGGCCGGCACATTGCCGAGTTTCACGTCGACAAGCCTGCCATTCAGGATATCCTCGACCGTCTGGCCCGTGGTGAGACCCTGAGCGAATATCCGGCGAGAATCCAATGCAAGGATGGCTCGATCAGGGATGTGCTCGTCAATTCTAATGTGTTGTTCGATGACGGCAGATTTATCCATACCCGCGACTTTACCCGTGACGTGACCGACCGCAATCGTGCGGAAAAGGCGCTTGTGGAGCGAGATCGTGCGTTGACGGTGGCCAACGAAGCCTTAAAGAAACAGACTGCGGCGCTGGCCCGGGTCAACAAAGAGCTGGAAGGATTTTCCTATTCGGTATCACATGACTTGCGGGCTCCGCTGCGCACCATCGATGCCTTCAGCCGCATCATCGAAGAGGATCATGGTTCACACTTGAACCCAGAAGCCCATCGTTGCTTGACCATCGTCCGGAAGGCTGCCGGTCAGGCAGGCGAATTGATCGACGATCTCCTGGAGTTTTCCAGACTAGGCCGGCAGGAGGTGAGCTTCCGTTTTATCGAAATGACGGATCTGGTGCGGGAGGTGGCAGACGATATGAGCATCGTGAAGGATGGCCGGAAGATTGATCTGACAATTGGAGCCCTGCCCTCTTGCGAGGGAGATCGTCGGTTACTGAAACTTGTCTGGAACAATTTGCTCTCCAATGCCTTCAAGTACACCAAGAATCAGAGCACACCAAGAATTGAAGTCGGATGGGTTCCAGGTGATTCGAGCGCAGAGGCGGTGACCTACTACATCAAGGACAATGGCGTCGGGTTCGACATGCAATATGTGCACAAGTTGTTCGGCGTGTTTCAACGGTTGCATCGAAAAGAAGATTTCGAAGGCACCGGAGTTGGATTGGCCAATGTCCGGCGCATCATCCAGCGCCACGGCGGGCGGGTATGGGCCGAAGGCAAGGTGGACGGCGGCGCGACATTCTATTTTTCCCTACGAAAGGCCACGGTATGACGAATGGAACAGATATTTTACTGGTCGAAGACAATCCCGAAGATGTAGAAATCACGTTGCGGGCGTTTCGGAAATATCATTTGGCGAATAAGATTCACGTCGTGCGGGACGGCGAAGAGGCCTTGGAATGTCTCTTCAGCACGGGGCGATACGCCGACCAAGCGGCCGGATCGGCTCCCCGGTTGATTCTGCTCGACCTCAAACTCCCAAAGGTCGATGGCATAGAGATCTTGCAACGGTGCAAATCAGACCCGCACACCAAAAACATTCCTATCGTCGTGCTGACCTCTTCCCGGGAAGAATGCGATCTGATCAACAGTTATAATCTCGGTGTGAACAGCTATGTCGTCAAGCCGGTCGACTTTTCACAATTCACCGAAGCGATTCGGCAGGTTGGACTGTATTGGATGGTGCTGAACCAGCTTCCGTCGGAAAAGGGAAGGGACACTCCAGTGAACGAATTGATGGAGAGAGATTAATCGTATGCCTGATTTACGTGTCTTACTAGTAGAAGACGATCCCTTAGATGCCGAATTGACCATTCGTGAACTGCGCAAAAGCGGCTACGATGTGGAGTGGCAACGCGTGGATACTCAGGCGGAATTCTTCAATTGCCTGGCCCAAGATCCGCCGGACCTCATTATTTCCGACCATGTCATGCCCCAATTCAGTTCGTCCGGTGCGTTGCAGTGTTTACGCGAAAGCGGGCTGACGATTCCCTTCATTGTCGTGTCCCACGCCATTGGAGAGGAAGAGGCGGTGGGTCTGATGCGCTTAGGCGCGGCCGACTATCTCCTCAAGGACCGGATGGCTCGCTTGGGCGAAGCGGTGCGTCATGCATTGAATGCACGGCGGTTACGTTCCCAGTACGACGAAGTGCAGCAAGATCTGCGGATCCTCAACCAGGAACTGGAGAGACGGATTGCCGAAAGAACCGCCGAACTCGAGGTCACGAATGGTGCGCTGGCCCGCGAACTCACCGAGCGTAAACAGGTAGAAGAGCAGCTTCGCCAGCTGACCGGCACCCTCGAAGAGCGAGTCAATGAGCGGACACAGGAGCTCACGACGTCCTACGCCAGGCTTCGTGCTCTCGCAACCGACTTGACCGTTGCTGAGCAGCGGGAGCGGCGCCGGCTGGCCACCGAGCTGCATGACTATTTGGCCCAGATGCTTGTGGTGACCCGCATGAAATTGGCTCAGCTGAGGAGACAGGATCACGATCTTGAAGCGCAGACGATTTTGCAGCAGGCCGATCAGTTGCTCCACCAATCGCTCGACTACACCAGATCGCTGGTATCAGAGCTGACACCGCAGGCTCTGTACGAGCGGGGATTGGGCGCCGCCCTCTTATGGCTGGGAGATCAGATGTGCCGGCAGCAGGTACTGAAGGTCGAGGTGACTCTCGATGCACCCGAGCTTCACCTTCCCGAGACGGATGCGGTGCTGATGTTCCACTCGATACGGGAATTATTGTTCAACGTTCTGAAGCACGGGAAGACCGATCAGGCATTTGTCTCGATGCGATTTGCCCAGGATATGTTATCCATCACGGTATCGGACCATGGATGTGGCTTCGATGTCTCGAAATTGAGGAATGATCGGTCCGATCGGTTCGGCCTCCTGAGCATTCGAGAACGGATGACCGCCCTCGGCGGCGTGTTCGACATGCAATCGGAACCGGGCAAGGGAACGGTTGCGTGCCTCCAACTATCGGTTACGGAGCCCGGCAGAAGCACCGAATTACACATGGACGGAATGGAAAGGCGAGCTCACTTGGAAAATGCGACGCCTCGACGTCCTCATGGGACAGCCGTCCCTTCTCAGGGCGAGAATCTCGTGACTCCGCTTCGGGTGCTGATCGTCGACGATCAGCAGATGGTTCGCGAGGGTTTGTCGTGTATTTTGGAGGAGTACGACGACTTGAGAGTGGTCGGACAGGCTTCGACGGGGGAGCAAGCGCTCCAATTGACCTACACGCTGATGCCGGAGGTTGTCATTATGGACATGTGTATGCCTGGTTGGAACGGGGCTGAATCCACCCGGCGGATCTTGGAAAAACACCCCACGACCGTTGTGATCGGAATGTCCGTTCAAACCGATCCACATGTTGCCGCATCCATGCGGGAAGCCGGGGTCGCGGCATTCGTGCCAAAGGAAGATATCGCGAATGAACTGTATGCCACGATTCAAACGGTTGTACGTCGTATGAGATCTTCCAGGTCTATGACATCCCGCCTTCCCGTCTAACGGTTTGCGGTCCATCATGTGATCACCATGTATACGGTATACGCAATCTGCGATGTCATATTAGATGTGTTATTATCGGGACTGTGATCCCTGTCGCCATGGCTGCTGGGCATCATTCTTGTCGACTGCACGGTAAGAGTTGATTCCGGAGTGCCTATGCATCAACCTCGCATTTTCATTGCCGATGATCATCCCTTGGTGTTGGAAGGCTTTCGGCAGTTACTGGCCGCCGATGCGGTGATTGTTGGCACAGCTCATAGCGGGGCCGAACTGTTGGAGAAGGCGCAGTGGGCGGCCCCAGATATCGTGTTGTTGGACGTGTCTATGCCGGACACGAATGGGTTTGAGCTTATCCCGTCGCTCAAAGAGAAGGTTCCCCGTGTAAAGATCATTCTGGTGACGATGTTAAGTGAGCCGTTCTACGTCAGTGAAGGGTTTCGAAAGGGCGCGCACGGGTATGTGCTCAAACAATCCGCGTCCGCAGAGTTAATGACGGCAATCCGCACCGTGATGAGCGACCGTCGGTATGTGTCTCCTGACGTGGCGGAAGATGTGCGCGAATCCATTCAGCATCCGTGGATCCGTCCCAAAGGATACAACGTGCAGCTGACTCCGCGGCAGCAAGAGGTCTTGCGAATGCTGGCCAACGGTTTTCCGGTCAAGACGATTGCCACGACGATGGGCATCTCCGTGAAAACGGTGGAGTTTCATAAGGCGGGAATCGTGAAAAAGCTCGGCGTGAAAACCGCTTCCGATCTCACCAGATTTGCCTTGGCACAGGGGCTTACAGAACTCTGACGCTCCCTCCGCTCCTGCCGAGAGGAAGTTCGAAGAAAAGACCTCGATTAGCGTTGGGCCTGAGGCGTCACAGTCGGGGCAATGAGACCCAGGGCGATGGCCTGTTTGGTCAGTTCGGCCGTGGTGTGGACGCCAAGCTCTTTCGAGATTCTGGCTTTGTGAAACTCGATCGTTTTCACCGTCACATTGATCGCGGCCGCGATTTCCTTATTGGATTTACCTTCTGCCACCAGTTGCAAGACTTCCCTCTGTCTCAGACTTAACGTCACAGTCGGGGTACTCTTGGGTTGCTTCGCGGGTTCCGTCGATGATTCCAAGGCCTGATTGCCTAGTCCCTGCGCCACGACCGGCGAAATATAGGTGCAGCCTCGCAGGACTTCCTTCACCGCAAACAGGAGCTCATCAACCACAGAAGTTTTTAACACGTAACCCTCGACTCCGACACTGAAGGCTTCGTGTACAAAATGCTGTTCCGCATGCATCGTCAAGATGATGATCTTGACTTCGGGGCAGGATTTCTTCACGTGGCGGCAGGCATCCAGTCCATTCAAGAGAGGGAGAGAAATATCAACCAGTGCGAGATCAGGGCGAAACGTTTCAATCGCATCGATGAAACTACGTCCGTCCGTGGGGGTTGCGACCACAGTACATTCCTTCTCCAGGATCTTGACGACACCCTCGGCCACCAGACGATGGTCATCGGCCACGATAATGTGCGGCTTCATGGTGGTCGCCTCCTTTTCCCAAAACACTGTGTGATGGATCTCCTCACGTCGTACTAAAGAGTGCTTCACTATACAAGGATGTCGCTAGTCCTGTCATTATCCCACATATAAGGGTGGAGATCAGTGCCTGTATTGTTGAAAATCCAGCACAGTCAGGTCTGTATCCATGCAAGGGAGACGGGCAACGGAGAACGACACTGGAGGATTATTTTCAGCGCCCTGTTAGAGGGCCTTGGCAGGTTCACCCCGATAACGTTGCTCGGCTAAGCGGAGGCGAATTTTGAAGATCACACGTCGGCTCTTTTCGCGGTTCACTATGGCGGTTGGTTCATAAATCAGGTCTTGTCTGCCGCGTCCGGCCGCTGAGGTGATTTCTTGAAAGCACTGATAGGAAGCTGGCTCTATTGTTTGAATGACTTCCAGGCCCTTTACCATCACCGCCAGGGACCGCTCCTGACTTAATTTCAAATTGAACGCATCGGTGCCGAAGTCATCGGTATGTCCCTCGATTGCGAGAGAGTCGATCTTCTCGCGCAACGGTCCGCACAAGGCTCTCACGTAGAAGGGCAAGGCTTCTACGAGAAACCGATCCGCAGTAGGCGACAGCGTGCTTTTCCCAAACTCGAATGTGAGAAGGTTTTCCGGGACCACGATCGAAAGCGCGCGCGGGTCGTGCGGGTCCGCATCGAGGGAGAGACCCAAACGCTGAAGGTGGTCACGTAGCGCGGTCTGCACGTCCTCTTTATTGACTTGCAGCTCAGACTGCCCCGCCGAGGAGGTTTTAGTGACTTGCGCTGCGAAGAGCAAGATGAAGATGATTGCGAGCGAGGTCATGAGATCGGTGATACCGATCGTCGTGTGGGAAGTGCCTGTGGCTTGTGGTGCCGTCCGCCTCATGCGATAGGCCGTCGCGTGGACACCAGGGGTCGTTTTTGCCAAAAGGGACGCCGTTCAGGGCGCCCGATGCTGGGCGACGTGTGCAGCCCAGCAAGCCGGTCCGTTAGGCTGGTCATGAGCTCATCGAGTGTCGTCGTTGTCTGTGCCCGATGTAAGTGTGCATCCTTCAGAAAGGCGGTAAGGTCATGGATCGAGCCATTGAGCGCGTTCATCGGAGCCGTGAATTCTTCACGGAGGAGGCGTGGCAGTTCATCTGTCACACGGCGTCTTGCTTCCCGCTCGTCCTGCTTCCACTGCGTCAAGGATCGAACAGCCGAGGTCAGCTCGGCAATGGGCAGAGCGAGGTTGTCTGTGTGTGATGCTTCGAAGGGTTCCCATGGTTCATTGCCCGAAGCCGCTCTATTTCTTCCCTGCCCGCCGTGAACCGGCGTGAGTTGCTCCAACATCTGCTCCATGGTTTTTCGGGGGAAGAGTGTGTCCATAAGATTGAGAAACGAGTGGTGCCTGTTCATGAGCCGAAAGACCATCGGTTTCTCGATGAGGGTAAACAGATTGGCGACAATAAGTCCGACGATGGACGTAAGAAATTTTCCGGCCAGTCCGTTGATGAGCCCCTGAATTCCGACAATCTCATGTCCATCGGCGTGGAGTCTGCTGAGGCCGATAAACAAGGCCAGAAACGTCAGCAGTAATCCGATGCCGGTCACGAGAGAAGGAAGTTGGCCATAGAATGCCAGATTCACGCGATGGCTCAGGAGAGTATCCTGCGTGAAGATATCTTCCGCCCGACGCGTGCTGAAAATGCGTGGTTCAACAAACCACGGAACATGTTCCAGAATCAGGGTCTTGCGGAACTGCACCCAGGGTTGCCGAAACATGGGCTCCTTCTGCATGGCTGTCTCGACGGATTGTAGGTCGTCGCAGTCAATGCGTGTGGACGCGGATGTCGTATGGTGTGTTTGAGGCGTAAACCCTACCAGGGCACGACTCGTGAAGCGCTCGCGATCAACGTCTCCACGATCATTCGCGAGGGCCGTCAGCATCGGGCAGACTCGATCGAAGGGCCGTCGCGCGCGAGCGACCTCCACGGTCAACCGTATGAGCTGCCACACAAAGAAGAGCACGATTCCAAAAGAGCCAAGCCAGCTCAACATCGGGCTTTGGGGGCCTCCGAAGAATGCCGTATCCTGACTCAGAAACTCCCACAGACTGGACATACTGTTCATCGTATCCGTATCCTCAGTTCAACCACGACTGACTCCTTTACGGCTCAAGCCAGGCCAAGTCTTCTCAACTTTCATGCCGCCCACAACAGAGGCAGAAGCTCCCAGAAATCCCATGATCTGGCTGTTCAGCTGAATCTGAGCACCGGTTACCCGGCAAAGCATGCCGGCTATGTCGGCACATTCGTCCTCTCTGAGGTGACAGGATGCTGAAAAAGGTCGCCAGCATCGTTCTCAGCTCGCAAGAATCCTCAACGTACCCCGAGGGTACGCCTCCGGTTCTTACTCGCCTGCGGCCTTGCTGGACGGACTTTTTGAGCATCCTGCGGCTCCGCATCTGGTCGTATTTTATTTGCCTCGTCACAAGAACGTCATTCCAGCGGAATGGTGATGGCGATTCCGCCCATCAC
>DATEPD010000228.1:0-4700 GCA_035273365.1 Nitrospiraceae bacterium
TCAGGTGCAAGAGGGAAAGTCGATCATCCTTCGAACGCGGGACGAGGTGCGAAAGGCCTCGGCTCGCGCAAGTCTGGGTGGAGGGACCCCGGTTGGTGCGCACTACGTCAAAAGCTTGCAGGAGATCAGCGGAAACCTGCATGCCATACACGAGATGGGCATATTGGTGAAAGACATCGATTCCGGGCTATGCGATTTTCCCCACATGCGGAACGGGCGAGTAGTCTACCTTTGCTGGAAACTCGGCGAGAAGGAAATCGGCTGGTGGCATGAGACCACTACCGGGTACAAAGACCGTTGTCCTTTAGAGGATGATCAGCTTTAGCAAGGCTCCACCTGCCGCGCACGTATGAAATACGTCATCCTTGGTCACGATGCTCCCGACGGCGAAGCGAAGCGCAAACTTCATCGAACCGCCCATCTCTCTTACCTGGAGCCGCTCCATGCGGCCGGCCGAGTCATCCTCGCCGGCCCCCTCACTGACAAAACCGGCAGTTTGCTGGTCTTGGACTTCGAAACAAGAGAAGAGGCTGAACATTTTGCCAAGAACGATCCCTACTGGACTCATGGCATCTTTGACCGCTTTGAAATCCATCCGTTCCTGCAGGTTTTACCAAAGGGCGCGTCTGAAACATCTGCGTAAGCGGGGCCGGCCTCAGTTTTTCCAATACCTTCGTTGCATTCCCACGATTCCATAGGCGGCGGTATAGTTATGCCATGCGCATCTTTTGGTTGGTCCTTCTCTGGGCCACAAACGCCATTGCCGCAGAAACCACTGTCATCGCTGATGGACAGTATGTCATGGCTGATGGCGACACACTTGCCATTGCGGAACAGCGAGTGCTGCAAAAGGCGCAGCGGCGTGCAATTGAAGAAGCTGGTGTGTACCTTGAATCGACCTTTTATGACTACGAAAAGACTTCTAAGGGAGAGAGCACTCAAATAAGTTCATTAGAGATCCGGACCTTGGCGGCGGCCATTACTCGGACAGAAGTCTTGGAGTCACGTCGTTCTTTTGAGAAGGATCGACCCCACTTTTTTGTCCGGATTCGTGCCCTTGTGAATCTTGATCAACTGCAGGATGCCATACGCCGTTGGAAATCTGACCGCCAACTCGCAGAACATTTTAGACAACTCCAGAAAGAGAATGTCGAATTGAAAGCTCAATTGCGGGAACTGCGGACTCGACCCGCCGGTGTGCGTGTACTGCCGATCGAACCACCCATTATACAAAGCAGCATGCGAGAACGGGCCCGCACACTGGTTACTCACGCTATTACATCTCATGACTTAACGCAGAAACTTGACCTCACGACACAGGCGGCGGTGTTAGATCCGCAGTCCCCAGATCCACTGATCGTGCGCGGCCAGACGTATCTGCAGCTCATTTCCATGGCGTATTCTCATCAATCGAAGCCTAGCCAGTATTCAAGCTACCTTGATGAGGCCCGCATGGATTTTGATCGAGCGCTGATCATCGACCCGAAAAACACATGGGCTCTGCTGGGACAGGGAGACGTGAATAGGTGGCTCGAGCATCCAGATCAAGCCGCCTTGGCCTATGAGCAAGCGCTGGCCTTAAACCCGTTTTTCGATGTCGCGCGTCAGCGGTTAATTTCACTTCACACGACACGAGCACGACAATTGATGGACAGGAAGCAATGGGCCACCGCGCTCGCACTACTCAATTCGGTATTACACGAGCCACTCACGGAGAGTTGGGTCCCATACGAAAAGGAAGCTATTCTGCTTAGAAGTGACCTGTACCAGAAACTGAACCAGCCGGTTCAAGCCATTCGAGACTTAAGCGCTGTCCTTCAGGTTGACCCTTCACATGTCTCGGCGTTGGTTGCTCGAGCCAGGTTATATCGTGATCATTTGCAAGGTCAGTCGGCTAAGGAGGACTTTGAACATGCCTGCATGCTAGGGTCATCGGAGGCTTGCGATCAACTTCCCTGATCGTAAGTTGGCATGATTGTTCGCATTTTAGTCCCATCGCCCGCTTAAATGGTTGCGATTTGACAAGCAAAAAGTTGGCCTCCTATAATGCGTCTCAATACATTCCTAAATCCTACTTTTAAACTGGAACGGGTCATCAAAAGGCCTAAACCCGTTTCCCTTCTCTAGCCCAAAAGCTCTTCTCTGTGGGTCTTCTGCGAGGTTGCGGAAAGCATAGGAAAAAGCTTAGAGTATAAAGGAATCAACGCCCGACCGCTGATCTTTTTGGCCATCACAACATTTTTGCTCGGAGTGAAGCTGTGATAACTGAATATCGTGTGCTCCCTGGACCTGAACACTTCCTTCCTCCCGCCGCCGCGACTATGGGCATTCGATTGCCCAATCCAGGTGAAGCTCATATCAACGGCGTCATCGTTCCAGAGGAACAGGCCTATGAAGAAGCGGCGAAGCAGTTTCTGATGGCTAAAGTCCCCACAATTTTCCCCGGTCCCCTTGTACTCTGGGCTTGGAATGAGAAAGCTGCGAAGAAAGCCACGGCTGTGCGTCATCTTTACAACACCCTCAAGGAATGCGTCCAGCCCTCTCAAACAGCGATGCTGATTCCCATGCCTGACTACCGGCCTAAATATCCGAAAATCGATCCAGAAGTCGAAATCAACCCGAACCATCCGAACCTAACAATTTGGCATAACAAGATTGACTGCTGCATGTTCATCGGAGTGCATTGTCACCAGGCTAACTTGTCGCTCAAGATTATTCGTGGTGGCACATCCTGTTACACCATTGCAATGTGCGCACAAGCCGGCCATGAGGATGCCATGCTGTCCTTCCGCGACGCATCAGTGGAAAAGATCATGAAACTCGCCGACTGGGTAAAAAAGTTGAAAGGGACGGTCCAACCAAGGCTGACGTCAGCCAAGAGCGGGGCATCAAATTAACTAGTTTGGTGCTTTGTACGCAGTGAAAGGAGGCTGGGTCCATGGCGGATACACACTCAGTGATCGGAACCAAAAATAAAAAGGGCCAGACATATACTGATACGTGGAAAATGATGAACGAAGCACCTCGTACGCCTTCGTTCTACACTGGAAGCGAAGTCATTAAGGAAGCGTTGCGCCGCGCTAGTTGCGACGTCATGATCGCCTATCCCATTACTCCACAGAGTGAAGCCGCTGCCTTAATCGGAGAGTTGTTCGCCGAAGGCTACATCGGCGACTATTTCCGTGGCGAGAGTGAATTCGCCGTTATGTCTCAGTGTGCAGGCGCCTCATTCGGCGGTGCTCGAGTGTTTACGACCACCGCCGGACCAGGAACCATGCGTGCCATGGAGAATTTCCCCATGTGGGCCGGTGCTCGTCTGCCGATCCAGATGATCGTCACGTGCCGCGGCATTAACTCACCGCTGTCAATTCAGCCCGACACATTGGAAATCGCCTACCTGCTAAATACCGGCATGCTGGTCTGGCATGCGGAAACGGCTCAGGACTTTTTCGATTGGATTCTCAAGGGTTACATGGTCTCAGAAGAACCTGATGTGCATTTGCCACTGGCGCTTTGCTGCGATGGCTTTTTTGTCACCCATACCAAGGATGTCGTCAATCTGACTCCGACTGACATGTGTTTGCCTCCTTACGACCCGTATCGCTCGCCGGTGCCCTGCATGGATATGGAGACTCCCCCGGTCCGCATGATGCGCGATCCGTTCGTGATGAAAAGCAACTACATCAGCTATGCCACTCACGCAAGCTGGCAACAGGAAATATGGGCGGCAATTGAACGGTCACGTAAGCACACCATTAAGTGGCTCAACGGGTTAATCGAGACAGAGAATACTGACGCGGACATTATCATCGTCGCATCTGGAACCGCGGTCTCCCAGGGACGGGAAGCCATCCGCCTTCTGGAAGACGAAGGCGTACGTTGTGGCCTGGTAAAAGTTAAGTCATTACGACCTTGGCCGGAAGAAGAAATTCGCGAAGCGACGAAAAACGCCAAGCACATTTTTGTGCCTGAGTTTAATGTGACCGGCTGGCTAGCGAAGGAGATCAGAGCCACAGTTCCCAATCACCAGCGCGTGCACGCCGGCCCGCGTGTCTGCGGAGGCATGACGATGCCGCCGGAAATCATCGTACAGGAAATCAAGACCGCGCTCGGGATGAAGACTTTCTCCCTCGCCGGCCGAGGAAGCTGAGTCATCATTAACTTCACACGCCAGGTCGCGACACGCGAATCTGAGGAGGCATACATGAGTAAAGAGCGAATTCAGATCTCCGAGGCCCTCTATGACATCATGCCGTCGGACTACCAGGACTTAGTCAAGAGTGCAACGTACGGCAAGGAGGATCGCGGTTGGAAAGATATTGGCAATTCGAAGGAACTGATCGAGCAGCATTCCCTGTGCGCCGGATGCCCGGAATCTATGGCATTTCGTTACATCCTCGCCTCGCTGCCAAATCCGGAAGACACAGTGATGGTGGGCTCCACGGGCTGTACCAGTCTGGTGTTTCCAATGGTTGCCGTCCATAACATCCACTCGCTCTTCGGCAATCAAAACGCGGTAGCCTCTGGTTTGAAGCGTGCGCTCAGCGTTCGCTTTCCTGGCCGCGTCAAGGATGTTGTCGTGCTGGCCGGTGACGGCGCAACCGTCGACATTGGATTGGACATGACGCTGCAAGCCTGGTTCCGGCAAGAAAAATTCACGACCATCTGCTTCGATAATGAGCTCTATGCCAACACTGGCG
>DATEPD010000229.1:0-3968 GCA_035273365.1 Nitrospiraceae bacterium
CGGCGGCGTTCCATCGCACGGTGATTCAACTCAGTGTTGTCGAGGATACGGACCACGTCGGCGATTGTGCCCTTCACTGATTCAGTGGGAGTTGGCTCAGCTGAAGCCATTCCGGTGCCTCCCATCACCAGGAGCAGACTCAACGCTGCCATCGCCGGCCAAGTTCTATAAATTGGTGTGGTGACATGGTATGGATGGTGCCCGGAGACATTGTTCGTCATATCGTTCAAGGCTCATCTCCTTTCACAAAGTGTCATGCACGCGCTGCTGATAGTACAGTAGAGCAAAACTCGTGCTGAAGGGCTAAGAGATGATTTCGCCAGATTGCGATCGACAAAAGACCCAAGAAGCCGATGATGTACGTGCAGAGGTTGGAACGGTCTAATGCAGAGTCGATCCAGTACTGTGGCAGAAACCCACGATACATACCTCAGATGTGGCCTTATTGCTTCAATTTCACAGAGTGATTCACGTGCGCTCGGACCGATTCCTACCAGTCGCCAGCCGATCCTTCCGGACATACTCGTGCCTTCGGGAGAAGCCGATATGACAGGTCTTCATCGTGAAGATCGGGCTCGTCCGAGCGCAGCATCTCAAACTCGATTTTTTCATCCGCGAACGTTTCGTCACCGGTGCGCAGGACACTTTCCCGATTCAGAATCTTCATGGCATTGAGGCGAGATATTTTGAGGGGAAACGTCCCGAACTGATCCGCTGACAAAAACGGCACCTGAATCGTCACCCTGCCATGATCCACATACAAAAACTGTCGCACCTTCTCGTCGATCGGAGTCTTCAAAATGAGCACCGATGAAGCCATATCCGCAATGACTGGAATAGCAATCACATAGGTCGGCGGGTTATCCGGCATACTCCGGTCCAACGTTCCTGAGGCCTCGATATCCTGTGTCGTCACTACCGTAGTACTTGGATGGAAGAGCGGAGACCTGATGCCCATACGGAAATTCGTGATGCTCTGTCCAGATACGTTCTCAAGGAGAAACTTACTTAACACCCAAGACTGTGGAGGAGGGGTTCTGGCGCGGCCTTTCGGCAGCGTCTGTTCGACTCGCCGGAGACTGCATTCGGAAACCAAGTTCCGCTTTTCATAAAAGTACGTCTTGGTGTCCCCCTCCAGAGTGAAGGCACGCTCGTATATATAAAGGGCTACACCGACATGGATAGGGGTTGGCATGAGCCAGGACACAGTCAACGGGACGAGAAACAGCACCAACGAGGAGGACAGTCCAACGATAATAACCTTGTTGAGCCAACTTTGCCGTCTAAACCACCCCCACCATTCCTTCAGCAGTGTCATGCCTATTCACTCATGGAGGATCTCGACCGACTGGTTTACCAATCGCCGCACATAATGCATCAATCGAGCCTCTGTATGTTTCGAGGTCTCAACCGTCTCGACCCCAAACTCCTGATGGCGTGACCACCGCACGACCGCTTTGAGCACTTCAATCCGTTGCTCATTCGGGAGCGTCACGGTGAGAGACAGCGTTTCCCCTGGTCGCATGGGTAGATCGCCGGAGAGTCGCCAGCCGGTACAGGAGAGATTCCAGACGGTGCCATAGCCTTGGAATGGACCTGCGTGATACGTAACAGCGCATTGCACGGGGAAGCGGCGGAAGGAACGGAGTATGAAGGGCATGGGCGCCTCGCAGGATCATCTACTCTAGGAGGGCAACGATCGAGGATGCAAGATCAGTGAATACCCTCCCAGTTACCCAGGTCATGCGGGGCACCTCCATGAGGCAACCCGCTCATGCCAGGTGTGGAGCCGGAATAGCAGTCGGTGTCCTCCACAGGGTTGCGCGTCGCACTCGATCCATCACTAAAACAATGGAAGTTGGTTTTGTCGGCGGATTGCCACGATCCGAGAGCGGTATCGCTGCCGTAGAGGTTCGTGTCGCCGGTCCCGGTGTGGGAGCAGGATTGCACGCGGGCACATTGGCCATCATCAGGAGGAGTAGAATGAGGAGTGGCATAAGGCACCTCCCAGTTGTACCGAATCTTCAGCCTAGTCCTTGGCCTGGCAGTGCGTCAAGGAGGGTTCTGTCGTATGCCGGGTATTGGGAACTGCGCCGGTAGACCCGCTGAATGAGAGGAGCGAATTCGATGAAACTACAACCGTTGCACGATTGGGTATTGATCCGGACGGGAAAGCCGAGCGACAAGAGCCACGGCGGCGTCTCTGGTCTATCAGGTCTATCTGGTCTATCTCGTCTGTCAGACCAGACAGACCGAACAGACCAGATAGACCAGAGAGACCATTACTTTGTCCTGGTCCCGATGGCCTCCTTCTCGCGAACGGGAAAGAGCCGGCGCATGGGGCCTGCAGGCTTGTTCTGATATCGAGCGATAAACATGTCGCCCAAGGGACGGGCATGGTCCTCGGCCTCCTCTCGTGTTGCGAAGCGCTGCTCCCCTACCTGCCACCACAGGCTTGCACTCATGCTCTCCCCTAATAAGTCCGTCACCGACACCCTCAACGCCTTCGCCAATCTCACCAAGGTGCTCAAGGTCGGGTCGTGCTGTCCCAGCTCCAGCCGCGCGATGAATGTGCGAGACAGACCCACGTTCACAGCGAGCTGCTCTTGTGTCAGACCACGGCTGGTTCGGAGTCGCTGGAGCTGTTTACCGAGACGCTGAGCTGCGCGCATGGCACCTCAAAGGAGAGGAGCGTGGCTACGAAGGCTGGTCGTGGAGATGGTATCCTGCTCGCTCCAATGCCCGGTTCACCGCATTCATGACTGCAGGGCTGTCGTTGTACCGCATCACAGCCACCTCCGGCGCGGCACGGAGGGCGGCCAGGATCGTCTCCCCTTCCGAGCCGGCCAACGAATCACAGGTTGCATACAAACCGGCCGGTCCTTCCTCCAACACATTATGGTCGACCAAAATGCTTTGGATTGTGGCCAGAATTGCCGCGGTCGGCGTCGGCATGAGAAGCGAGGCCAAGGCCCCATGGTCAAGCCGGAGCTTGGCAGCCAGGGAAAGCGGCTCCCCGCCGCGCTGTCGCTGGGCGGCAGGTAATAAAATCTTTTCTTCCATACCAATGTGGCGAAGGAGCCCAGCACGAAATTGGCCGTAGGCTCGGTCATCGACTGAGCCGGGGTCAGCCATTGCCGCCTGCATGAGTCCATCAAGCCGTCGGTGGTCTTCAACAAGAAACTCCGTGATCATTCCCGCCTTCCCTTTCTCTGGTTGCCCAATCGTCGAATCTCACAATGACCACCGTCATGCTCAGGCCAGCATAATATAGATCTGCTGTTCGAACCGCCAGCGTCCCCGTGGGGAGGATGGTTTGTCTGATCTATCTGGTTATTTTTGGTCTGTCTGATTTTCCCAACACCGTGCGAAAACCAACTATCTCCAGCCCTGCCGTCATCGGCCGCAGGAGCCGTCCGGAGCGTTTCTGGCCATAACGGAACTGATGTTTGCATCCTGCCAGGAAATTCGCTATAAGAGGTGCCGCTCGTCAGGCCGGCTCCACAAAACTCTGCGGGCACACTGGATTTTTATTGGTCTACTGGCCCGCGATAACAGGAGTACAGCTCGTAGGATGCTCACCATCGTTGTCCTCTTCGTTCGCTGTTTATCTGGTTGACCTGGTCACTCTGGTCTGTTCGGTCTGTCTGGTATTTGGTTTTTCCGCTGAGTTTTCTTCAATTGCGCACACGCGAGACAGACGAGATAGACCAGAAGACGAGACAGACCAAATCATCGTCTAACGTCTTAACATCTTGCGAAGGAACAGGAGGCGAACATGGAGAAGTGTGCCTGGCATCACGAAAAGGGGTGGCGATCACGCCTTAGAGGTCTGTTTATTGGAATGGCGGCATGCAGCCTGGTGGCCGGGGCCGGGTCGGAGGTTTTTGGTTCGACTCTGTCGAATGACTTCCGTCTGTGGACGCCGGTTTTTCTCACCGTGGGGCTTCCGCAGAACTTTATCGGGT
>DATEPD010000230.1:0-3901 GCA_035273365.1 Nitrospiraceae bacterium
TTCAACTTTGCCAATTTGACCACCGACAACATTGAGCGTATCGAAGTGCTTCGTGGGGCTCAAAGCATGTTGTGGGGTGCGGATGCGATGGGTGGCGTGATCAATATTACCACCAAGAAAGGCGCCGGCGGTCCCTCGGCAAGCGCCTTCTTCGAATACGGATCGTTCTCGTCTATTCGGGAAGGCGGACAGGTATCTGGGAAAAAAGGCCCTGTGGATTTCAGTGCTGCCATTTCACGTTGGGACTATACTGGATTCTCAGCCGTCAACTATCGCCGTGGGGCTTCAGAAAGAGATGGTTATCACAACTGGCAGGCCTCGACGAAGGTCGGGATCGAACTTCCGTATGAGGGCCGGCTCGACCTAAATTTCCGCTTCTTACAGGGTAAGAGCAATTTTGATGGTGGTTTTGGGGGAGGGTTTGACATTCTCGGGGCCTATTCAAGGAGCCAGCAGTATGTCTATAGCGCAGCATATCAGCAGCCGATCACGAATTGGTGGACTCAGGTCTTAACACTGTCTCGCCAGAATGAAAACTTACGTTCGTCTCCCGGGACAAGCTCAAGAGACCTAGTGACAGGTTTCGTTTTCAATCCCCTTGACCCTCAATTCAATCCCGAATCGCAGATAAATACGGTGGCGAATCGGATTGAGTGGCAACACAACTTCCAGCTTGGCAAGCCTCTCTTACTGACTGCTGGGTATCAGTACCGTGAGCAACAGGGAGAGAATTTCAATCTCACTACTGGGGTGACTGATTTCAATAAGCACATCATTTCAAGTCATGCCGGATTTGCCCAGGGACAACTCAACTTGTGGGATCGCGTGTTCGCGACAGCCGGTGTACGTCAAGATGATTATAATGTCTTTGGCAACGCCACAACCTATCGAGCAACTGCAGGCTATCTCCACCAAGAGACCGGTACCAAGCTCCGCGGCAGTTACGCGACAGGCTTCCGTGCGCCAACCATTAATCAGTTATTCTTTCCAGTTTTGGGAAACCCAAATTTGAAGCCGGAGAAAAGCCAGAGCATGGATATTGGAGTGGACCAATATCTGTTTGATAATCGCTTAACCCTCAGCGGGGGATTTTTCTGGAACCATTATCGCGACATGATTCTCTTCCAGCAGAACTTGCCAGTCTGCGGTCCCGATACAGTTTTTGGAGATCCCTTAGGGAACTTCTGCGCACAAAATGTTGGTCAGGTGAGTACGAAGGGATGGGAGGCGAGCGTGAAGTATGCCGTAGTGAAGGATGTGATGTTTGTTAAAAGCCTGGACATACAAGCTCAATATACCAATACGCTGACTCGGAATCTTGGGCAGCAGTCCGGCAATCGAGCACCCCGTATACCGGTTGATCAATGGAGTCTGCTCGTGAGTTATCAACCGATCGATCCGGTCCGGATTAACCTGGAGGGTCGCTATGTGGGCTCACGATTCAACGATGTCAATAATTTGCAGCCGATGCGTGCGTTCGATGTGTGGAATGTCTTCGCCAGTTATGATGTGACGAATCGTGTGCAGACCTATCTGCGAGTGGACAATATTTTCGATGAGAAGTATGAAGAGATTCTGCTTTTTGGCACTCCTACGCGATCCATCTTTGCCGGGTTGAAGGTGAATTACGACCTGAAGTAACAGAATCGCATGAACATTCCACGACTAGTCATCGCCGGGACCCACAGCGGTGTCGGCAAAACGACAGCGACCTTGGCGATCCTGGCGGCTCTGCAACAGCGGGGTCGCCGGGTGCAGGCCTTCAAGGCAGGGCCTGACTTTATCGACCCCGGTCACCATACTATGGTGACCAGGCGGACTTCACGAAATCTCGATGGGTGGATGTTGGGCAAGGAGGTCAATCGCGGCATCTTTACAAGAGCCGCTGCCGGTGCAGATCTCTCGGTCATAGAAGGCATGATGGGCCTGTTCGACGGCAGTTCGCCGGTGAACGAGATCGGCAGTACGGCCGAATTGGCCAAGCAATTGGATGCGCCGGTGCTGCTTGTCATCGATGGGAGCGCCATGGCCCGTTCTGCTGCTGCCATGGTATCGGGGTATGCGAAGTTTGATCGGGGAGTACGGGTGGCAGGCGTACTCTTCAATCGGGTCAGCAGCGAAGGACACTACAAACTTCTCAAGGAAGCAGTGGAACAAGAGACTGACGTGGTGGCGGTCGGGTATTTGCGACCAGATTCGACGGTGACGATTGCTGAACGCCATCTCGGACTCTCGACTGCGAACGAACAGGGGCAAGGCGAACTCTATAGCCGATTGGCCAAGGCGGCAGGAGAGACAGTCGATCTGGATCGGGTCGAGGTGTTGGCTCAATTGTGTAATGAGCTGCCTGCCTCGGCGCCTCAGTCCGTGATGAGGAAGCAGGGTCGTGCGGTTCGAGTCGGCGTCGCGCAGGACCCGGCATTTTGCTTTTACTATCCAGACAATCTTGAGTTGCTTGAAGCAGAGGGGGCGGAGCTGGTGACTTTTTCGCCTATGAGCGATGGGGTGTTGCCCGATGTGGATATGTTGTATCTCGGTGGGGGCTATCCGGAAGTGCATGGCAAGGCTCTGGCTGACAATGTCAGTATGCGAACGGCAATCCGGCAATTTGGTGAGCGAGGTGGGGCGATCTATGCGGAATGCGGCGGGATGATGTATCTCACGCAAGCCATCCGGGACTTTGCCGGTACATCGCATGAGATGGTCGGACTGTTTCCTGCAGAAGCCGTCATGCAGAAGTCATCGATGACCTTGGGATATCGGACCATGACCTGTTCTCGGCACTGCATTCTTGGTGAAGCCGGCGTTACTGGGCGGGGGCATGAGTTCCATTACTCGACGCTGGTATCGAGAGGACCGCTCGACTATGCTTGTACCCTCCGTGATGCGCAAGGGGATTCGAGAGGCTCGGATGGGCTTGTGATGGGTAACACACTGGCACTCTATACGCACATGCATTTCGCCAGCCAGCCACAGATGGCCGGCGCGTTGGTTGCTTCTGCTCGCCAACTGAGAATGGGTTCATCAATAAGTCCCGGTGCCATGCGATGACGGAGCCCGATAAGCACAAAGCCAGGATGGAACGGTTGAAGTCGTCGGTGGACCGGCGTATTGAGGAAGCGCAAGAAGAGAAGGGTTTGCTGATCATCTATACTGGTGCCGGTAAGGGAAAGACAACCGCTGCGCTGGGGATGGCGTTACGTTGCATCGGTCACGGGATGAAGGTGGCGGTGGTGCAGTTTATCAAGGGTGCAATCGACACAGCAGAAGAACGGTCGTTGATATCGTTCGGCGATCGTGTGACCTTTCTCCGGATGGGGGAGGGGTACACCTGGGAAACGCAAGATCGTGAGCGGGATACGAAGTTTGCCCGACAGGCCTGGGCCACGGTCTGCGGCTTCTTGCGCGACCCTTCTTATGCGATGGTCATTCTCGATGAATTCAATATCGCACTGCAGTATGAGTACGTCAGTCTCTCCGATGTCCTGCCGATTCTTCACACCAGGCCCCCAATGCAACATGTGGCTATCACTGGCAGAGGCGCGCCAGCCGAGCTGATCGATGAAGCGGATCTGGTGACGGAGATGAAGCAAGTCAAGCATCCGTTCCGAAAAGGAATCAAAGCACAACAGGGAGTTGAGTACTAAGCGATGCGAGGGCCGGTCACCAAAACGTGTGAGCATTGCACCCAGTCTTTTGAATGTGGTCAATACGGCTGCTGGTGCGGGCAGGTGGGGATTACTGAAAAGCAGATGGACTGGATTGCCGCTCGTTTCCAAGACTGCCTCTGTCCTGCCTGTTTGAAGATGGTCAGCGCTGGTGTACTCGGTGCGTGTTCCATCAAGCCGGTAAATCCGGCAGGCGCCGAGTGAACGCCGTCAGTTGATCGCCTTTGTAACCC
>DATEPD010000231.1:0-6982 GCA_035273365.1 Nitrospiraceae bacterium
GGGATTGCGATCACAATGACGATAAGCACGAGGCCGGCCAAGGTTCCCCCAGCCGCCCAAAACGCTCCTCCGCGCCGTTCATTGTTCAATCCAAAATACCCCACTAAGGTCATCCCGAATAATAATAGGGCTGCAACAAGATAGGGACCGCTGCCCAGATCCACCTGTCCAGCTAAGGGGAACTCCCGTACCATTTTTGAAGCATAGGTCGTGTAGAGCATTGGAAGGCAGGCAAACCCGATTGCCAAGAGGTATCCCACACCCATCATCAGGTGAATGGAGAATCGAGTCCCTTTTGTCGTCGGATCGTACAGACATCGCGACCAGTATGAGGCGGTCAACAGGGCTGCGGCTGGAAACAACGGACCGATATAGTGGGGCAAGCGGGTCGCAGAGACGGTGAAGAACACGAAGACACCGACGACCCACAGGGCTGCAAAGAGGTCGAGTTCGGACGTCATGCTGGAATCTGGGTGCGCACGCGCACGGCGTATGAGGTACCACTCTTTGAATGTGCGATAGAGCGGGATAGGCAGCAGCGCGCTCCACGGAAAGAAGCCGATGAGCAAAACCGGGAGATAGAAGAAAATGGTTCCCTGATGTCCTTCCATGGGCTTGAGGAATCGGCCGATCGTATGGGTCTTCGCGCCTGAGACGTACGTATCGCCGTGCACGTACAACATAGCTGCATACCAGGGTGTGGCGAGCAAGACGAACAGTAGCAGCCCCGCAAGGGGAACCCCCCTCTGCCAATAGTCCCGCCACCGGCGCGTCCAAGTGAGGTAGAGTGCCGCTGCGATGAGAGGCACAGCGAATCCGACCGGTCCCTTCGTCAGCGTGGCGAGGGCCATCCCGATATAGAACATCCAGATCCATCGTCGTACGGCGCCTTCCCCATGCAGTCCCAGCCAGAATCCGTACAACGAGGCTGTCGTGAAAAAAATCAAAACACTGTCGGTCAGTGCCATGCGTCCGAGCCCAAGGATTTCCAGATTGAGCAAGAGCATCAAGCCGCCGAAGAGTGCGACGGTTCGATCGCGCTGGTGTACGAGAAACAGGTAGTGTATGAGGATCAAGCCTACACCGAAGAGGGCGGAGGGGAATCGTGCGGCAAACTCATTGACACCGAACAGGCGATACGACTGCTCCATCAACCAATATATAAAGACCGGTTTTGCCACACGCAGCTCACCGTTGAACCTCGGCGTCAGATGATCCCCCGACTCGAACATTTCGCGTCCGGCCTCGGCGTTTCGTCCCTCGTCTTGGTCAGTCAGGCCCATCTCGCCGAGTCCCAAGAAGAACAACAGGCCCGAGAGCAGGAGGAGAGCCAGGAGGATCAGTGCATGGTGAGGACGGTCGGTCGTGGTCATAGGATTGGTCGGTTCGTGTAATGGCCGCATACGTTGAGAATGTGTGCGCTCAAAGAGCTATGTTCGTGGTGGGGAGGGGCTGGCCGGCTGGTTCGTCTGGTTCGCGCGGGCGATTAGCATCAAGTTGCGAATATAGACGAGCGATCCGATGCTCTGTCCCGCGATGAAGACCGGATCTTCTCGATAGATCGCATAGGCGAGTGTGATGAGCCCGCCGATCAGGCTCATGTACCAAAACGAGATCGGGACCTGACTCTCCGCCTTTTTTTCAGAGGCAATCCATTGCACCACCCAGCGGCCGAAGAACAGCCCTTGACCAAGAAATCCGATGGCGAGCCAGATGTATTCAATCGTAATGGTCATCATCAAACCGTTTGGTGCAATTGGCGAGACGAGCAAAATACGCGAGACGCGCATGGTGACCGATGGTTGCAGTCAAGGCAGTGTTGCCTGTTGCGCATGTCCCGTCGTTCTCGCGCGCGTCTTGCCCGCCCGTCATTTGTCGCGGAATGTATAGCGCAACACCCTGGTTTGCATCCACCGTACGGCAATCAAATCGTAGAGAGATTTGAATAGCCGGTTGCCCATGCCGTACTTCGACACGCCGTGAATCCGTGGGTAGTGCCGGACCGGTACTTCCTTGACTGTGAACCCATGCATGAGCGCGAGTGCCGGGAAGAACCGGTGCATGCCCTCGAAGAGCGTGATGCGTTCCAGCACCGGGCGCCGGAATATCTTGAGTGGGCAGCCGGTATCGTGGATGCCGTCGTGCGTAAAGACATTCCGGACCCGATTGGCGATTCGTGACGACAGTTTTTTCACCAGGCCATCCTGCCTCTGTTGTCTCCATCCGCACACGAGATCATAGGTGGCAGTATAGGGCAGGAGCTTCAAGATGTCTTCACTGTCCTGTTGAAGATCGCCGTCGAGTTCGATGATGATCTCGCCGGCAGACTGCGTAAAACCCGCGTCGAGTGCGCAGGTCTTGCCGTGGTTTCGGTCGAGGTGGAAGACCCGTATCTGGGGGTGTTGAATAGCCAGACGGTCTAGGTCCTCACCGCTGCCGTCGCTGCTGCCATCGTCTACGAAGAGAATCTCATAGGGTCGCGACCGTGACGTCTCGTGCGAATCCATGACCTTTAGCAGGCTTGCTACGAGGGGTATCAGGTTCTCTCGTTCATCTTTGATGGGGATGATGACGGAGGCCCATGGCTGGGATGGCACGGTCATGCAGGGTAGATATTCCTCGCGAGAAGAGGATTCACACGGTCCCTTTGGCATTCTACAGAATGCCAAAGGGACCGTCAAACCATGCGACGTGGCTTGTGCGATGGGCGAGCGCTGTGGGAGCAGTGAAATGGGGGCTATGCGAAAGGATCGCGACTAGAACGGTTCCATGCACCATTCGGAATCGACCGGTTTGTACGTCGCAGTTCTCTCACCCATCCCGCTATGGTTTTCCCTCCAGAATGGTGAAGCGCATGGTGCCCATCAGACTCGTTTCGTTCACCTGTTCTCCCACGTGAATTTCCACTTTGTATCGGCCGGGTTGCCAGACCTCCTGCGGCGGGGAGAGCGTGAGATAGCCACTGTCGTCTTCCAGCGCAATGTGCATGGCATCCTGTCCGATCATCACGGTGGGATCGAGGCCGGCTACCGCTTCCGGGAAACAGCGGCCGAAAACTTTGAATCCCTGATAATGCTGGTGAAGGCGGAACACGATGAAGACCGCAGGAGTATTCGGACGAAACCGGTCGGTCGGTTGTACCGGCACGATCTCGTGCGTCCGTTGAACACCCATTTCCTCGTCGAATCCTTCCGCCGTCGTAATGGCGCGAAACAGGCCTTGCGGTGGAGCATCGTAGTCGTAGGGGGTCACGTCTTGGGCACGATTCTGAAATTCAGATATAGGGGGATTCTTCGTAATCGGCAACTCTGCTGCCAGGACTGCCTGCGGAAGCACGATGGCCATAACCGCTGCGATCACCCCTTGGCTCGCTCGTCTCGCGACTCTCGCCATAGTATCTTGGTACACCGACCGTGAGAGGCTGTCAAGGAAAGGGAAGTCGTCAGCGATCAGCCAGCGGTCAGTCGAGGTGAGGGAACTGCTAGAGCGGTCCGTTCGAGATCCGTAGCCTACATCCGAATGAGGATAGTTCTCGGCGAGCCGGTTGCGGCTGTTTCCCGCCATCTGCTAACATCCAAAATTCTTGGACTCGCCTCTCTCGCAGGTTTCACGAGTTCGTGGATTTCGACCAGGATGTTGTGATGTTGCAGGACGCAGACGCCCTACCCCAGCTCATCGGCGACTATAAGCCGGTCGATCGATGGCAAGTCCACATCAATACCCTCTTCTACCGTTTCCGGGGCGATCATATTCGGAGTTTCTACCAAACGTTTGCCTCAGCCGACCATCGGCTCGCCCATGCGCTTGCGGCCGACTACTTTGAACAGGTCGTGAAGCGCGAGAAGTCACGGGATAAAGGGGCAACGGAGCAGCGGGGCAGCACAGAATCTGGTTCCACCGATTCCCCGGCTATCACCCCATCCCCTGCGTCGCCCCTCATGGTCATGGAATGGGGTCCTGGGAACGGCAATCTCGCCGCCTGTTTCTTGAGCCATCTCAAGGTCCTCGACAGGGATGAAGTAGTCTATCCTCGCGTTCGCTATGTGCTGGTCGATTGGGAGCAAGCGGTGCTCGATGCGGCTCTGGCTCACCCGGCACTCTCGACCCACCGTGACCGCGTTGAGACCCATCGAGGGACTGTGGATCGGCTCGACGGTGTCGCGGATGGCAGTGTGGATCGCATCATCTGTAACGAACTATGGAACGATCTTCCGACAAAATTGATGTCGCGCCAGGCCAACGACATTGAAGAAGAGTTCCTTCGGCCAAACTTGAGTGAAACCTTGCATGGGAAGATTGCTGATTGGGCGACCTTTGTCCGAGCGTTCGATGCCATGGACATGGACGCGCTCAAGGGCTTCCCCCCTTTCCTCGACGACCTGGTGTGGGAACGTGAATATCGGACGGTCGAATGGAAGGAGGTGCCCTACCGAAAAACAATCACGGAGTTTCTCAAGCGTATCGATGAGCATGTGGTGGTTCCCGTGAATCTGGGAGCCTATGCCACGATCAAGGAAGCCAAACGCCTCTTGGCTCCCGGGGCAATCGGATTCAGCAGTTTCGACGCGGGTACAGCGGATATGCATGTGCTGAACGATCCGGAGAAGCCCTGCTATGGCCAATTTGGCGGGCAACAGAGTTTCATGGTCAACTTTGCATTAACCGAGGCGGTTACCAAGCAGTTGGAGGCTGGCACGATGGTCATGGAGAGCCAGCGTGAGTTCGTGGGGCGCAGCTTGGGCACCAACGTCCTCACGCTCATGGATCTCATCGCCACCCATCCGTCCGCCGGTACGAGAATGGCGCCGTGGGAACAGGATCGCTTGATGCTCAAAACCCTCCGTGCATTGAACGAGACCTACCGGAGCCCCTATGCGCGCCATCTGGATTTCCCCATTCCCTTGGAGGTGCCGCCTGAGGAACGTGACGCACTTCAAGCTCTGGTGCGCTCGCTCACGCCGACAGGCATTCCTGACACCGTGGCCTACCTAACCGAGGAAGAATTGGCGCTGGCCTCGAAGGACCTTGAAGACATCGGCTACGATCCTCAATCGTTCATGATTGCCTTGACCGCACCCCCGAGCCCTGTGGACTACTTTCATGCCCTTGTCCGACCTCGCTGAGTTTCCAAGTAGAAGATTCAAACCATCTGTCAACCTGTCTTGTTCATGTGGTCTAGCTGTTTGGTTTGTGTCGTGCACCAGAATAACCACGTGGACCGAACTGGCCAGACTCACCTCAGACCGATAGATCCAGAGGCCTGCGGGAGCCAAACACCTTGATTTCTTGCCGAGTTTCTGCTTGACTCACATGTAGTTCTTCTATAGCCTTTACAATCTTCTCCTCGCATGAGGAAAGCCCCCACCGTTCGACCGGTTCAAGGTTGCAGGGCGAGTGGGCTAAGGTGGGACAAGAAGAGAAAGCGAGAACTTGATGTTTGGATCGTTTGGATGGATGGAATTGATGCTGATTCTGATCATTGTCTTGATCATTTTCGGCGCCGGCAAGATTCCGCAGCTGGGTGAGGGACTCGGGAAAGCCATTAAAGGATTCAAGAAGAGTGTCAATGAGGCCGATGCGATCGACGTCACGCCTCCTCCGTCCGATGCGCCTGAAGCACCGCCATCGCAGGTCGCGCAGGGTCAGGCCCCCCCGCCGGGCACGGCACCGGTTCAATCAGGGAAGCAGGTCAAGCAAGGTTGAGAGTACGGTGACGGGTAATGGGTGACGAGTGATCAGCCAAGGCAGCCCAAACCGATCACCCATCCCCGGTCACGTATCACTGGTCGTGAACCATGTTTGGATTGGGCGCCGGCGAAATTCTCATTATTCTGGTGATTGCCTTCCTGCTGTTCGGTCCAAAGCAGCTGCCTGAAGTCGTTCGCCAGGTTGGGAAAGCGGTCAAGGGGTTTAAGGACACGGCGGAAGACTTGCGGAAGTCGGTGGAGCCCGAACTCAATATGATCCAGCAGGAAGTGAAGACGGTCGAGCAGGACTTTCAGGCCTCGATCAAAGACGCAGAAGAGCAGATTAATGCCGTCACCACGTCGTCGGAGAAACCGGATGATCCAAAGGCATCATCCAATCAGGTCTAAAGGTAAAGAATCCGGCCTGGCGGCCTACGGACGCAGCTAGAACGGACTGCAACCTGCCTGGAAATACTTTCCAGATTTAGAGTTGGACTACTTCCGCCCCTGCACTTACCAGTTGCAATCTCTCCCGCACATAATTATATTGGCGCCACAAAAATCCTCCCATCAATTTCATGTGCTTTAGAAGCGTGAATCACTCAATCAGTATGTGAGGCTGAATGTCCTGAGATAGAACCGACGTGAGCCGCTACATACTACCCCCGCCGCAGTCGTCTTTTGTGTCATCCGCATGAAGGATACGGTTATCTACTATGGTGGTCGAGGAGTATTCCCTCCCGCAGCGTCGGCAGATTTCCAAGAACCCAGACAATTCGTCCCATAGTCGGGGTAGATCAATAGAGGGTCTACTATGGCCGTTTTTCAAGACTTAGAAGAAGCCTCGTGAGCGTCGTCAGACAAACCACATGGACTGGCCTGTCTGCATGTTTTGGTGCGGCTGTGGTGGCAATTGGGATGTCATCCGTAACCACCCCGGCGCAGGCTGCGTTTGAATTGCCGGCGGGCGAAAAAATCACCCATGCCGCGGTCGTGGCTCGAG
Organism: Nitrospiraceae bacterium; assembly: GCA_035273365.1. GTDB lineage: Bacteria > Nitrospirota > Nitrospiria > Nitrospirales > Nitrospiraceae > Palsa-1315. The sequence goes on from DATEPD010000231.1 coordinate 6,691, forward strand.
CGATTCCGGATAAAGAAGCCTATGAACTCTACGATCCGAAAATCGGGAAGAATTTCGACATCTCGAAGTTCTGGATACGCGCCGACCTTCGCGTGCGGTATGAATTTCGGAACAATACCTGCTTCGGTAGCGCCATGGTCACGAGCGCCGCAGCGCCTGTGGGTAATGCGGCCTGCAACACACCAAACAGCGGCACGACTCCGAACGGACAAGCGGGAAAGGCGAATGAGTCCTTTGCCTTACAGAAAACGCGTTTGGGTTTCGGCTATGACATCTCACCTGACGTGAATTT
>DATEPD010000232.1:0-4306 GCA_035273365.1 Nitrospiraceae bacterium
CAAGCTCCGGGTACGATCCTCGTTCGTAGCAGAACAAGGGGGGGTAAATGTAATGCTTAAAGGTGCAAAGGCGGTCTACCGCATATGGATTGTTTCAGTCATCATAGTTTTCATTTTAGGATTGCTCATTTTCGGAGCCTATTGGCATTTCCTTCCGAACATCTCTAATGACCATACTGCTTGGAGCAGCTTTGGATCACTGCTAAGTGGCTTCTTCACTTTGAGCGGCGTGATCGCGACCATCGCCACACTTTTGTTCCTCAATGCGCAGAATCAAAACCATCAGAGTTTCGTCGAGTGGCAAATCAAAGCTTTAACTTTAGATCACTACATAAACCACCGTAGGTTATTCATTGAACGATTGGTAGAACTCCAGAGCGCCCACAATAACGCATTCCGCTTCCCCAGCACAGAATCATCCTACAACGGCATTTTTCCACGCAACAACCCAACCAATGTAGACACTGTAGTTGTCCCCATTCACGACGAAGACTCTCATAATGTTTTAGGAGAGCTCAAAACTCTATTCGAACAGGTACTCAGGCTGCTCAAACTACCTGAGTGGACAACGGCAGACATAACAAACTTATTTACGTGCCTGTCTTTCATTAGCTACAAATTAGACATCGAGTGGGTCGCCGAGACGATTGATGGTGATGTCCTTCACAACGGCGATAACATCGGAGTGAATATTTATTTTCTTGAGGACGGAATCCGCAGGCTTATCTCAATATTAAACTCGCATCTCTTCTTCACCGGAAATCCCGCGATTGAAAGCACCGGCATCAATATTGGAAGTTTCCAAAGAGACGCCATTATCCGACACTTCCTTCAACATCGGTTTAACAACGGCATCATAATTTTTAAAGAAGCTCCCAGCATTGTCGAGTTCGAAGAGTTATACCTTGAACTCGAGGCCGCGCGAGATTATGAGGGTAGGAGACTTCTGCCTGGCACCCATAGATGGCTCGACATTATATTCTCGCTCAAAGATCCGTTTGACAGTTTTCGTGAGGGGCTAATACAAAGCACTGTGTTAAACAGCGGCATGCACGAATGCACCAAGATACTGGAATATTTGAGTGTGGATAACCCGAATTACGATTATCTAAAAAAACTGAATCTGCGACTTCTAAACTTATCCCTCAAACTTTAACCCCCCCGCACAACGCTCGGACAACATGCCAAACTCGAAATCAATCCTTAGTTAGAACAATCACCGAGTAAAATACATGCAACTTCCCCAAAGGCTTCAATCAATGGACCACCCTGAGAACCCCCAAGAGTGACAAGGAGTAAACCAAGGAATCGATAGGTGACACGATGGGTAGCCAGAGTGCGGAGTACATCAACACAGGTCTTCCACCGCGTAGTCATCGCATATCCCTCCCATGTGTGAGTGGTTATTGGTCAATTGATATTCATCATCAGAGAGATAGCCAGTGAAAGGTGCAAGGGCTGTTTGTATAACCTAAAGTCCCCTCTGCTTATAGTGGGTGTTTTTAAATGAGTACTGGAAGTGACCAGACACCCTACCCCAGTCACACCTACACCAGCGCAGATATTGGGCGTAGTAGCAACCGTGGGGCTCTCTCCCGTTTTTCGACTATGAGTTCGCTCAATGCGATTTTTGCGGCACCCACTGTTCATGATTAAGACTTTTCCTACAGACCTGCCCTTCCGTTTCCAGTAGCCTTCCACGCGCCCGCCTAAAGGCTGGTTATTGGCTATGGACGAAACACGCAAGGACGATGCTCAATGATTTCTTCTGCTCGACTGGGTGACAAACATGTCTGCCCTTTACCCGGTCACGGGACTACCCCTATCGCTTCTGCATCCGGTGACGTGAACATCAACTTCATGGGGTCTGCGCGTGTTGGGGATACCTGTGGGTGTGGCGCAGTCATCACTACAGGCTTTCCTTCAATTCAGGTGAATGGCCGTCCTATGGCCCACTTAGGGAGTCCTACCAGTCACGGCGGGACTATCATCACGGGATCTGGCGATGTCGGTGGTGGCTTCGTCATGGGTGATGCTGGTGGCGCAACGATCATCAACTTCATGGCCCTTGGAGCGTTCCGGCCTGATGGCTCTGTGGACGATGAGAAGATGGCTACCTTGTTGGCAGACCCGAATCTCAAAGAGAAGGCCTTGGCGGCGAACGCGTTGGTAGATCCGAAGGCAGCTGGTAAGAAGCCTGAGGAGAAGCCTGAGGAGAAGCCCGAAGAGAAAGCGGAACCTGCCGCCTGCAAAGACCCAGACATGATGGAAGAAGTGGCGGCATACATTGCCGGCGAGATGAATACCAATATCCACCACCCCTCCGTCCTTAAGATGAAAGAACTGCTCAGCTATGACGTTGCGGAAGAAACCCGTAAGCAAATGGAGCTGCCCTGGTATGCCCAAGTAGGTGCGACCAGCCCTCAAGCTATTGGCGCTGCAAATGCTGCGGCTGCAATGGCGCTTTGGACTGAGCGGGTTGGTCAGGGGCGCAAATGGGATCACAAAGTGGCACTCGCAGAGATGTACAACGGTGTCGTTTACCACAAGCAAGGTGACTACGATTACTTCTATGACATTTGGTCGAACATTCATTATGGCTACGTGGGGCGAGCTGGAGGCCTTTCCGAAAGCGTCCTTTTGGATGGTGCGGGGGGTGAGCAGATCGTTTCAGACGCACTCAGAAAAGCAGGCGAGGTCCTAACGAAACCTAAAGAGGAAAGAAAACTTCCGGGGCCCAATCGCTCGGCAGACATTGACGGGCTCCGTGCATGGGACGACGCCCCGGACCGGACTTCGATCAGCATTGGCATCAAGCTATTCAGTCAACAACCGAATGGGGGCATTACGGCAAAAATGGTAATGGACGAGGTTCTTGCAGTAACACCTGAAGCATGGGGGAAAGGCGTTCGTGAACACAAATGCAAGCAAATCTAAAATCAGATATGGCCGGTGGACGCTTCTTTTCCTACTGGTTTTCCCTATCGCGTTTTGGTATTTAGCCACCCCTGTCGTAGCAGTCAATTTTTCGCATGAAGGGAAAGAAGAGTTTCGATACATCTGGAACACTCAACACCGAATCTATAAAGGCGACATGCCAGCAGGTGGAGGAGCGTCAGTTGAGTTCGGCCATATCTTCCCGGATAAGGATTTCTTCATGAGGTTCGATTGGTGGACCGACAAGGGTGCTCAGAGATGCGTCTACGTCAAGCCCAAATGGGGGAGATTGATAGACATCTACCTTGACGAAGCTGGCAGGATCGACACTGCTAAAACCGATCCAGACGTTATTAGTCGCTTGAAACAATGTGCAGGTGAACGTGACCCTTTCCGGTACTAATCCGCCCTCCCAGCACGTCAGCCTCTGAGGTCGTCTCTAAAAGTGGTGCAGGGCCTATCTGTACATATAGCCTAAAGTCCCTCTGGCTATGGTGGGTATTTTGGAGCCTTACAAGCCGGCCCCACAAAGGAGACCGTTTTGAAAAAAAAGGGAACCCGGTAAGGTCCCCTTTAAAGTCATCGTGATTTACTTTGTGGTGTCGATGCCCCACCGCTCAAACATTTCAACGGTCGCTCGCTGGCTCACAGGGTCGTTGGGGATCAACCCTCGGAATCTGTTGAAGTGACAGTCGAAGTTGGTGCTGGTGTTGCATTGCCGATGGCGGGTGCTGTCAGCTCTTCGATGATCGCGAGGATTCCACTTAGGTCGCCTGATGTTCTCTGTTCGGCTGCCTGCATAATCCGCCGCCCCTATCATCAATGCCTTGGCCTGATCGACACTCAGAGGCTCCGTTGAGGCTATCTCCCCAAGGTCATCGTTGAGTTCTGAATAGACTTGCCCCATTCCGCCAACCCCATCCCAAACAGAGCGAGCCTTTAAAACGCCCTCAGCGATCCATAAGAGATGAGCCTTGAGTTGCTCCCAAGTAGCTTCATGGTTGTCCAGGTGGAAGGCTCTAAGGGTGGTCAGAAGGTGCGTTGCGGTGGTCAAAGCGACTTGCCTGTTCGTTGTCTTGAGGGAGAGTGTGCAGCTTTGTTTGGAGCCCTTTGGGCGGACTCTCAAAGTGTATCGACCCTCCCTCCTATACAGATAGGGACAGGCAAGGTCTAACAGTTCGTGGCGGTGTGTGAATGGTCATGAGAGCCGAGCCCGTATGGTTCTTAGGGTTCGGCCTCATCGGTGTCAGTTGGTGAAAAACTCCACAGAGACTCCTTAGAACAGTGCGTGGATGTGAAACACACGCGGGATGGCTCCAGCATACCCATGCGCCGGCTCGTCGGCCAGCCGTGAAACCTCTGGCAACAC
>DATEPD010000233.1:0-3616 GCA_035273365.1 Nitrospiraceae bacterium
CATTGCTATAGGCGGCTTAGCCGCCGTGTTCGCGGGGCTGGGGGCTCTGATTTTGTTTACACCATACGACAAATGAGGGCACGCACAGAATGTGTGCCTCCCCATTGTCTTATGATTATGATAGGGAGGTCACGCGGAGAAGGCCAAGCCGAATCAATCGAGGTGAAGGTCTCCTAGCCCGCATTATTCCCGAGGGTTTGTGACGAAACCGCCGAGACGCCAAGCGAGACGTGCGCGCGGAGCCGCGAGGCGAGGCTCTGCCGCGCCTGGGAGATCCGAAGGGGGTGCGCCCCCTTCGTGGGGATTCTACAAGGGGGCTGGCCCCCTTGTAAGAGTGGGCGAGGCAGGCTCCAGAGCCGAGTCCACGAGGGAGGGAGGCATACTTGAAACAGTATGTTGACCGACCGAGGGGCGAGCCCGCCTGCCGTCAGGTGCGTCGTCACCGCGCTTGCGAGATCGAGCGCCCTTTGTATGATCCTGGCGCGAAGAAAGAATACCGCAATAAGTTCTGATTTTCGTATCGTCGGTTGCAGGAGAAGCTTTCGTGAATAATGCGGGCTAAAGACGACAGGTAGGGAGAGCTGGGATGCTCCGACATCCTCATGATCTTGAGGTTCCGTGGAACATGCGATGGCATCGCATGGCCACGGCGCCTCACCGTCATCTGTGGTGGCTGATCGCGCTCCTGGTGATGCTGGCCATGTTTTTGATCGGCGTCGGCGTCACGGAGGGACTCATCTGGCTTCACGGGCAGTAGGATCCTTGGCATGAAGAAGGCATATCAGTGATTTTCAAGAACCGTGAAGAGGCAGGCCGTCGGCTTGCGGCTGAGTTAACGCAGTATCGTACCGACCCTCGAGGTCTCATTCTGGCGCTTCCCCGCGGCGGCGTGGTTGTGGGTTACCAACTCAGCCTCGCCCTCCATCTGCCGCTCGATATCTTTATCACGCGCAAGATCGGCGCCCCGGACAACCCCGAGTATGCGATGGGAGCCGTAGCCGAAACAGGATCCCGCTCTGTGAATCAAGAGGTGGTCAGCGCGCTCGGCGTATCCCAGCATGAATTGGAACGGTTGGTTCAAGCCCAACAGAAAGAAATCACCAGGCGTAAGGACTTGTATCGGCAGGGACGGCCGCTCCCGCAACTCACGGGCCGCACTGTACTGTTAGTTGACGACGGCATCGCCACAGGCTCGACGTTCATAGCCTCGGCTCTTGCCATTCGCAGTTTGCAGCCTCATTGGCTGGTGGGAGTGATTCCAGTCGGACCCCCGTCGACGATCCGTGAAGTCCGGACGCATGTGGACGAATTGGCGGTTCTCATGACACCGGACCCCTTCGATGCTGTGGGAAATTTCTTCGTGGACTTCACGCAAGTCGAGGATCGCGACGTCGTGGAATACTTAAATCTGGCCGAGGAGGCCATGCTCGAACGCCGTTCGTCGTGACTTCGGAGTGGGTGCTCGCAGAAATCAAATGCAGTACGATGACGAACTCAAGGAGGCAACCATGAGAATCCTCGTTGGCGTGGACTTGTCGGACCAAGCCTTTGCCGCTGTGGAACAAATCGGGTTGCTCTACCGGGCAGACGAAATCGTGATCGTCCACGGCGTGGCTCAGGCAGCCAACCTGCAAGGAACCGTCGAACTCCGTCAGGCCTTGTTGGATGCCGGTCGCACGGTTGTTGAACGCTGCCGCACCCTGCTGCCGGCCGAGACTTCCTCCATCCGGACATTGTGCGAAGCCCAGGATCCAGTCCCTTTCATTCTCGAGAGCGCCGCCAAGATCAAGCCAGACCTTATCGTTATGGGCACACGTGGTCGCAGCCGAATGATGGAAGTGTTTGGCGGCAGTGTCTCGCACCGCATCCTGCTCCATGCTACGGTGCCGACCTTGATCGTGAAAGCGAAAACTCGACCCATCAACCACGTCCTCATAGCGGTGCAAGGCCGCGAGGACGCGACTCGTCTGCAAACGTGGCTGACGGCGCACCCCTTCAAAAACCCCGTCGCAGTCACCATCCTCTCAGTCGTTTCACCGCTCCACGATGTCGGCGAGCAGCTGATGGTGGAACTCGAAAGTTGGTCTGAGCAAAGTAAGCGGGATGCCGAACAGGTCGTGAACGACATGGCCAAGGCGTTGGCCAGTCCAGACTTCACGGTGTCTACCGATGTTCGCCCGGGTGATCCCGTCTCGACCGTGTGCGAAGTGGGACAGAACCACGACCTCATCGTGCTCAGCTCCCATGGGAGGAAGGGGGTTAATCGCTTCATGCTGGGCAGCGTGTCGGAAAAGGTTGTGCACCGGGCCAAACGCTCCGTGCTCGTGGTGCGCTGACCATTCGACGCTCGTAGATTCGATCATCCGTGCACGACGAGTCTTGCCGTTCGACACGGCACCACATCCGCTATTCTGTCATGAGGAGACGACAATGAGAATCCTAGCCGGGGTGGATTGGTCAGACGAAGCGTTTGGCGCCGTGGAACAAATCCCGTTACTCTACCGGCCGGACGAGGTCGTGCTAGTGCATGGTGTGGATCTCGGCATGTTCCACAATCCCCTCGTGGCCGGAGCACTCAATCTGCAAGGCTATGACGAATTCCGCCAGGGTTTGATCGATGCCGGCCGTCAGGCCGTTGAACGCTGCCGGACTTTGCTGCCGGCTGAAACCCCCTCCATCCGGACATTGTGCGAAGTCCAGCACCCAGCCTCCTTCATTCTCGACAGTGCCGTCACAGTAAAGGCCGACCTTATCGCAATGGGCACGCACGATCACAGCCGGGTGACGGAAGTGTTTATCGGCAGCGTGTCGCACCGTGTCCTGCTCCATGCCACGGTGCCAACCTTGATCGTGAAAGGGAAAGCTCGCCCCATCGCCCGCATCCTCTTGGCAGTGGAAGGACACGAGGACGCGACTCATCTGCAGACATGGCTGATGTCGCACCCCTTCAAGAACCCCGTCGTAGTCACCATCCTCTCGGTCGTCCCTCCGCTCCATCTGGTGGACCCGCATATACGCGTGAAACTTGAAGGCTTGTCCGAGCAAAATATGCGGCATGCTGAACAGGTCGTGGACGACACGGCCCAGGCGTTGACCGGTCCGCACTTCGCGGTATCTAGCGATGTCCGCGTGGGTGATCCCGTTTCGACCGTGTGCGAAGTGGGACAGAGTCACGACCTTATCGTGGTCAGTTCCCATGGACGGAAGGGACTCAGCCGTTTCCTGCTGGGCAGCGTCTCACACGGGATCGTGCATCGCGCTGGCTGCTCCGTCCTCGTGATACGCTGACCACCCGCGGCTCATGCACACCCCTTCGGCCCGAATTGCAATTCGTCGAGTGCGCGACCGTTCATGAAACAGATCCGTCCCTTTTATCAGCCACCTCTGTCGTCGGAAAACCAAGAATCGGGTCAGGTCATTTTGCGCGACGGCACGACCGCATCCCTCCGCCCCACTGGTACGGCGGACCAAGCGATGATGCAAGCGTTCATCGATCGGTTGTCTTTTGCATCCAGGCGTCATCGGTTCTTTTCTGAAACGACGCCTTCTACCGACACCATCGTGTCTCTCTGCGATTCCTCGAACCCCTCTAAGCAACTCACCGTCGTGATCACGA
>DATEPD010000234.1:0-3106 GCA_035273365.1 Nitrospiraceae bacterium
AGAACGATGGATCCGAATCTCGTAGCGCAGTCGTAGTACGTGGGCCAGCACCCACCAGCAGTATTGGCTCGCTACGATTATAAATCGATAGCTATCTTCTTCCATCGTTTCAGTATTGCTCAATGCTTTCACTTGGACCAAGCCACATACGCTTAAACGGCACTCATATCATGATCCGCTCTGTACGTTTACGCACGTAGCCGAAAGAATTCAGTAACTATGATCAAAAAGTAAGGTTGGCGGCAAAATTAGTACACACTACTCCTCATAAATGGCAGGTGAAATGAATCGTGAGATTGCTTATTCGCTTGTGAGGATCACCTACGGCGTAATCTTCGTTACTACAGGCACGTCAAAATTTCTACTTGGCCTATCGGATTTTGTTGGAGGAATGAATCAACGTTTTTCGGGCAAGTTGCCGGCGAATGTCGTGATGCCATTCGCATTCGCGATCCCATTCTGCGAAGTGATTGCCGGAATCCTGATCCTGATTGGATTATTCACGAGAGTCGGACTAACTATTACAGGCTTGCTGCTCATCGGCTTGACTTTCGGCGTAACGTGGCTTGGTGATGCAGCTACGGTGGCTCACAACCTTCAGTATGTTCTCATCAATTTCGTATTGCTCTGGTTCGTGGAATTCAATCGTTATTCAGTCGACGCGCTGTTCGGGCAGCGAACGCCTGCCAGTTTATCCCCGGCCAAATAAGAGGTGTTATGAGGCTCTGGAAAGTCATAGTCGTACTATTAGTAATCGCGTTAATCCTGGCGGCAGCCGCAGTTTCGGTAGGGTATTTACGGTGAAGCGCGATGAACATTTTGGTGCTCAATGCCGGCAGCGCCTCACTAAAATTTGACGTTATTGCCACACTCAACAGCGACGGTTTGCCATCGCAAGAATGCAAGCTAGCGAGCGGAATTATTGAAAGTATTGGCGAGCGAGCCAAATTCTCCCTTCTTCACAACAAGGAAACCATTTATCAGCGAGACCTCGAAGTTTCTGATTATGCTGAAGCGACGCGTTGTGTGTTTGACTGGCTATCTCAGAATCCCAAACAAAGCAAGGTAACTCGGGATGAATTGAATGTTGTTACGCATCGCGTGGTGCATGGTGGAGATCGATTCACGAGTTCTGTCGTCATTGATGGAGATGTGATCACTGCTATTGAAGCGTTGGAAGAACTGGCGCCATTGCATAATGCCCCGGCGCTCGCCTGTATCGGCGCCGCACGTGAGATCATTGGAAACGACACTCCGATGGTCGCGGCGTTTGACACCATCTTTCACCGGACAATTCCGGATCACGTCGCGATCTATGGATTGCCCTGGGAACTCACTCGTCGACACAAGATTCGACGGTATGGGTTTCATGGGATCTCACATGAGTATCTGGCCCGACGGTATGGACAGATTACGAATACGGAATTTGAAGAAGTCACCGTTGTCACCTTTCATCTGGAGAGTGGATGTTCGGCTTGCGCTGTTCTTAACGGTCAATCCATCGACACGTCGATGGGTTTCACTCCACTGGAAGGCTTGATGATGGGCATGCGTTCCGGCGATCTCGATCCTTCTATAGTCGGCCATCTCATGCGCAAGGAGTTCGTTGATGAAAAAAAGGTAGAACACTGGCTCAATAACGAAGCCGGCCTTTTGGGCGTCTCCGGAGAATCCCATGACACCCGCGTTTTGATGCAACTAATCGATAAGAATGAGCGGGCACTCCTGGCAATGGAGATCTTTTGCTACCGGATACGAAAATATCTCGGTTCGTATCTGGCGGCGCTTGGCGGCGTTCAGGCAATCATTTTCGGTGGCGGTATCGGTGAGGATACTCCATTCGTGCGCGAGCGAGTGCTGGAAGGCCTCGAATGGCTGGGTCTTAGATTCGATGCTGCAAGCAATCAACAGACAATCAATCGCTAAGGCAGGATTACAACTGCTGATTCGTTAATAAGCGCTTATGTAATCCCGGTTGAAGAAGGACTGATGATGGCTCATCAAGCAGTAGAATGTCTGAACAAGGATTAGCGGCCACATGACCGTGCAAGCCAACTCATTAAGCGAAGACGAGCTGCAAGTGCTGGATATGTACTGGCGCGCAGTCAACTACCTCGCTGCCGCGCAGATTTATCTACGGGCCAACTATCTGTTGCGAGAGCGACTCAGGCCTGACCACATCAAGCCGCGTCTGCTGGGCCACTGGGGAACAGTGCCTGGTATCAATTTTGTCTACACGCACCTGAATCATCTGATCCGTCAAACCAACCAAAGCGTCCTTCTGGTGACTGGACCCGGCCACGGAGCACCAGCGAATCTCGCAAACCTCTATCTGGAAGGGACGCTCGCAGAGTTTTATCCGGAATTGACCCACACAGAGACCGGATTGGCGCGATTTGTTGGGATGTTTTCAACACCCGGTGGCTTTCCAAGTCACTTGAGCCCAGCCACTCCGGGATGCATTCACGAGGGAGGCGAACTGGGTTATGCATTGGCAACGGCCTTCGGCGCCGCTTTGGATAATCCGGATCTCCTCGTGGCCTGCATTGTTGGTGATGGTGAAGCCGAAACTGGACCAACGGCTACGGCTTGGCATGGAACTAAGTTTCTCAACCCGGCCCGTGACGGCGCTGTGCTGCCGATCCTGCACCTCAACAGCTATAAGATTTCTTCAGAGACGATTTTCGGTTCAATGTCAGATGGTGAATTATCTGATCTCTTCAGCGGCTACGGCTATGCGGTACAAATTGTAGAAGCCAGAGGTAGAAGCTTCGAGGAGCGAGCAGGGGCACACCATCGTATGTCGGGAGCACTGAGTACAGCACTTTCTAATATTAAAGATATTCAAAATAGAGCGCGAGCTGGGGAAGTAACCAGTCGCGCCAGATTTCCTTTGCTAATTCTACGCTCGCCAAAAGGTTGGACCTGTCCCGCGGAGCTGGACGGCGGGCCGCTTGAAGGCTCATTCCGTTCGCATCAAGTGCCAGTAACCAAACCGAATGAGAATGCAGAACATCTTGAAATTCTTGAAGGCTGGCTTCGCTCCTATCATCCGGAAGAACTCTTCGATGAAAGAGAACAGCCCCATCCCAAAGTGTTAGCCGCG
>DATEPD010000235.1:0-2950 GCA_035273365.1 Nitrospiraceae bacterium
CGCCTCCACCGTGGAAGCCGCCACCTCCATGAAAACCACCACCACCATGAAATCCACCTCTTTGAGCCTGGACTGCGGTGCTGGACATCATTGCCACGCTGAATAGTAATGATGCGGCTAAGACAAATCCGCCAATTCTTCGTAGCAAGTTCTTTCCTTTCATATTTCCTCCTTCTCTCAAGAGTTGTTTTACCAACTCCTGATATCTCAGATGTGGCGGGCGTTAATCAGGACGCCATACATTGGGATGTCAGCGGCTATACTTAGGTATGAATCGTTGCGGGATTAGTTAGTCACAACGCGCAAGCAGCTACGATATAAGAAAGCACCAGCCACAGATTAACGCAGATCTCCGTGAGTATTTAGAGATGTACCGATGGCGCTGAGTAGCGCATCCTCGCTGAAAGGCTTCCGTAGGAAATCGACTGCGCCAGCCCCCATTGCCCGCGATTTCGCCTCACCATCATCATGGGCCGAGATGAATATTATGGGAATGTGGAAGCCGGCAGCGTTCAAATGGCCTTGAAGCTCGAGACCGCTCATTCCCGGCATACGTACGTCAAGGATCAAGCAGGCGGTATCATGCAAATCTTCAGAATTCAAAAAATCTTCTGCCGAGCTGAAGACTCCGACTCTTAAACCCACACAGTCCAGCAGATCGTTAATTGCTTCGCGTATGGATTCGTCATCATCCACAACTGAGATCCGGACGAGTTCAGCTACCTCGTTGTCCCATTCATATTTGGTGTGTGGAGCTTGCGTCATTTCCAGAGTACGGTAGCAGGATGCGAAGTGGAAATCTATTATACGGAGCGGAACAGATACTATACATTGGTATGAGTTTTTATGAATTGGTGAGCATCATTCCCTTGGAGGAATTCCAAGCTTTTGGGCCATCCTCACGAGATCGGCCAGCGATTCAGCCTGCATTTTTTGCATCACTTGATGGCGATGCTGTTTGATTGTAATTTCACTGGTTCCTAATCGTGCGGCGATCTGTTTGTTCAGCAAGCCTGTTATGACCAGGCGTAGAACTTGACTCTCTCGCGGCGTCAGCGAGTCGAAGCGGGTGCGTAGCTCGGCGATTTCGGTTTGCTCTGCGCGTTCAACGCGATCCCGATCGAGAGCCTGCCGAATCGCATCAAGCAGTTCCTGGTCGCGAAAAGGTTTGGTAAGAAACTCTACAGCCCCGCCCTTCATGGCGCGCACTGTCATGGAAATGTCGGCGTGTCCGGTCACAAAAATAATTGGTGTATGTATGTTTGCGGCCGCCAGTTGACGCTGAAGATCGAGGCCGCTCAACCCTGGCAGCCTAACGTCAAGCACCAGGCAACCGGGCGCATCGGCACGTTGACTTTGCAGAAACTGCTGCGCCGACGTGAATGCCTCAACGTGCAGACCGACAGACTCAATAAGATCTTTAAGCGCTTCCCGGATCGATTCATCGTCATCAATGACGAATACCGTCGCTTCAGCTTCTTTCATGACTTGCTCTTGTCGTTGGCCGGCAAGGTGAACTGGAAAACTGCACCATGAGGTGAATTTGCTGTGGCCCATAGCCGTCCACCGTGTGCTTCTATGATAGAACGGCTGATCGCCAGCCCCATGCCCATTCCCTCGGGCTTGGTCGTGTAAAAGGGATCGAACACTTGATTGGGATTCGAGGAATCCAGCCCCAAACCGGTATCTCGAACAGCTACGAGCAGGGCATTAGGTTCGGCCTTCTCAGAACTGATCAGTAGCTCGCGTGGTCCCTCTTTAAGTCCCCTCATTGCTTCCACACCGTTAACAATCAAGTTCAGAATTACCTGTTGCAATTGAACTCGATCTCCGAGCACGAATGGCAAGTCACCTGAAAGTTGAGGCTTTAAAAGGATCCGATTTCTGTTTACTTCGCTCCGTGCCAGACCGATTACCTCAAGGATGATTTCGTTGAGATCTACCCAATCCTTTCGCTGGGGACTTTTCTTAACGAGTGTACGAATCCGGCCGATGACCTCACTGGCTCGATGGCCATCTCTGATAATGCGTCCGATGGCTTGTCGGGCCCTATCCAAATTGGGTGGTTGATTGTCAAGCCATCGCAAACAAGTGTTACTGCTCGTCACAATAGCGGCGAGAGGCTGGTTCACCTCGTGTGCGATTGAGGCCGTAAGCTCGCCCAAAGTCGTCAGCCGAGTGACATGCGCAAGTTCCGCCTGCGCAATCTGCAAAGCTTCCTCAGCCCGCTTCCGCTCAGTGATATCGTTATTGGTTTCCAAAATCGCGGCGGGCCGGTCCTGTTCATCTCGTTGCAAAGACCAGCGGCTTGCCACTCTGACCTGCGTGCCGTCCCGTCTGGTGTGCACGAGCTCTCCTTCCCAACGACCGGTGCGGAACAGTTCGTCATTTATCTCTTCGAGCGGGGCGGGAAAGATCGTCTGCGTGAGCTGGTGAGAAATCTGCCCAATAGCCTCGTTCTGTTTCCACCCGTATAGTTGTTCTGCTCCGTGATTCCAGTAGGTGATCACGTCGCTCATGTCCCGAACGAAGACCGTATCGTGCGTGAGATCAAGCAGGCCCGCCTTTTCCCGCAACGACTCTCCGGCTCGCTTACGCTCGGCGATCTCGGCCTGTAAGTTTTCATTAGTCTGCCTGAGGTCTGCAGTTCGTTCTTCAAATTTGATGTCCAACTCATTACGAGAATGTTGAAGGAAATTCTGCGCGCGCTTTCGTGTCGCACTCCACGAGCTGACAAGCAAGCCCGACACCATGAAGGTGAGCAGGTGAGGAAGATCGGCGAATCTCACGCTCTCCTGTGGGTGCAGGAAGAAGTAAGCAATGGCCAGTGTGGCCAACAGGTTAGCTACCAGTCCCGGTCCGAAGCCGCCAAACCAGGCAGTCAAGATGATTGCCAGGAAGAAGACGGGCGAGATAAGTGCATCCGGACGCAGAACCTGGGTTACGACGA
>DATEPD010000236.1:0-3128 GCA_035273365.1 Nitrospiraceae bacterium
GGCTGAAAGATCTCGCACCACATTTACAGGATGCCGCCGTCGCCCGACAACTCCGAGAGGTCGCGGCAACCTACGACCGCTCGCGTGCCTCCTGTGTGGTCACCGGCAATCCCATCGCCCTGCCGCTCGATATCGAACAGATGGCCGTCCGGCTCGACCTGCAACTGCCAGATCGAGATGAACTCCAAACCATGCTCCAGAGCGTCCTGCGATCGCTCGGCCCCAGAACCTCTCTCCAGCGCCCGCGATCGACCACCGTCGTACAAAGCATCCTCAGCTCCATGAGTAATCCCAAAGCGGCATCCCAGCACTCTTCCGCAGACGAGCGTGACGCCATCCTTCGAGCCTTGCAGGGGCTCACGCTCCATCAGGCTCGGCAAGTCATCACGCAATGCGTCGTCGAAGACGGCACACTCTCTGCAGATGACGTGCAGAAGATTCTGACGCGCAAGGTGCAGGCCATCAAAGACGGCGGTCTGCTGGAATACTATCCGCTTGAAGACAACCGGTTCGAATTGGGCGGATTCGCCAATCTGAAATCATGGCTGGACCGTGCGAAAGTCGGCTTTACCCAGGAAGCCAAGGCGCTCAATCTCACGCCTCCCAGAGGTATCATGCTCGTGGGCGTGCCGGGCTGCGGTAAATCGCTGGCTGCAAAGGCGATCGCGCGGGAATGGCAGCTCCCGCTCTTAAAACTTGACGCGGGCCGGTTGTTCGATAAATTCGTCGGTGAGTCGGAGAAGAACTTCCGCAAGGCGATCGAGATGGCCGAATCGCTATCGCCCATCGTCCTCTGGATCGATGAAATCGAGAAGGCGATGGCTGCGGGGGGCGGAAGCGGCGAGGCCGATGCAGGGTTGAGCCGCAGGCTATTCGGCGCATTTCTCACGTGGCTTCAGGAGAAAAAACAAGAGGTCTTCGTCGTGGCCACCGCCAACAATCTTTCATTGCTTCCCCCCGAACTCTTGCGCAAAGGCCGATTCGATGAAATATTTTTTGTGGACCTGCCGGACGATAGCGAGCGGGAATCCATCTGGAAGATTCACCTGGGTCTTCGGAAACAGGACGTGAAACAGTTCGATCTGTTTAAAATCATCAGCGCCAGCGACGGCTTCAGCGGCTCAGAAATCGAACAGGCTGTGGTCGCAGCCCTCTATCGTGCACTCCACCAAAAAATATCGCTGACGACCGATCTCTTAATTGAGGAATTAACCAACACGGTGCCACTCTCCGTCACCAGGCGTGAAGATATCGATCAGCTCCGAGAGACGGCGCAAGGCCGTTTTGTCAACGTACGGTGATGCGGATGCGATGGCTCTTCATGATGGCGACGATCACACTCGTGACGCTCGTGGGCTGTGCCACCCCACCGGCAGAACGCCCTGGACCATCAGCGTCGGTCGAACGCCCTCGCGCATCGGCACCGGATACGCACCCCTGCTGTCGATCCGTCGAACGCGCACCGAGCCGGAAAGCGATCGTGCGAACGGCGGCCAAACTCGTAGGCGCCAACACGATTGAGAGCAACGGCCGACGCATCGCCTATGACTGCGCCGGGGTGACACGGGCGGTGTTTCTCAAACATGGGATCGACCTTTATGACGGCGAACCGAGCGATCCGGACGCCAACGGCGTCCGGATCATCCATGAGCACATACGGCAACAAGGCACGTTTCACCAGGGACCGGTTGTCCACCCGGGCGATCTCGTCTTCTTCAACAATACATGGGACTACAACGGGGACGGGAAGGTGAACGATCCGCTCACGCACATCGGCATCGTCGAACGGCAGGAACCGAATGGCACCGTGATCTTCATCAGTCGTGTGGCCGGTGCCATTGCACGCTATCACATGAATCTCGGCCTGCCCCATGTCCACAAGGCCGTCGACGGCCGAATTCTCAACGACTATCTTCGCCGCAAACATGTCAGCGACCCAGTCAAAACTCGCTATCTCACGGGGGAGCTGTTTACGCAGTTCGCCACCCGGGTAGAGCACTAGCAGATTGCTGAGACAGTCGCTCTTCTCATTCGTTTGACTCGGCAATTATTTCACCCTCCCCCGCCATTCGTCTGCCGAGACAGCCTCTTTTTACCCAGGAACGCGCCTTTCGAAGAGCCGTGCGCCTTCCATCGTACGACGATCCTGCTACACTTACCCTATGACTTCGCGCACACCATCCAATCCAATTGCCCACACCGATCTTCCGCGCCGCACCATGCTTGAGGTACACGAGAGATTGTTCTCTCTCTATAGCGCGTTGATTGTGGCGGAGCAACTCACCTACGAACGCATCCACGGACGCGTCGACTCGACGGACGAGCTCATCCAGTTGTTGCTCAACGATCCCTGGTTCACATGGCTCTGCCCGCTGTTGGATCTCCTGCTCCGGATCGATCAACTCCTCAACGACGACGCATTTGACATTACCCACGAAAACGTCGAACACCTTGTGGCCGAGGCGCGCACCTTGACACGTCCGTCGATTGATGGCGACGGATTCGAGCGCGCCTACTACGAAGCACTCAATCGAGCCCCTGATGTGATGCTCGCGCACTTCCAAGTCACACGCATCCTGCTGGCAGAAGCCGCCTAATGCCACCCGAGGGCAGCATCGAAAGATTGTTACGGGGTCAATCTGGTCCCTCCGGTCCATTCGGTTTCTCTGCTTCAACTAAATAAACGAGATCAACCAGACAGACCAAGGCAACCAGCCTGCTACAGTGCACCGGTGAATATACCGATATTCAAACGAGGCCTGGCTCGAAACCCTAATCGAGCAGCAGGGGTCACCACTTTTTAAATAACCTGCTAAAGTTATTTTATGGAAACGGCATCGCAAAAGAGTTCGACGGAGAAATCTTGTCCTCACCGCAAGAGACTCCTGGATATGCGGGGCAGTCTCTTGAGTCTCCACAAGGCTCTCATCCTGGCGGAACAAGTGACCTATGAGCGCATCAATGGTCGAGTCGCATCAACCAACCAGCTGTTGCACTTAGTGCTGAACGATCCGTGGTTCACCTGGCTCCACCCCTTATCTCAACTGGTGATTCGCATCGATGAACTCTTGGATGACGAGTCCGAGCTCTTGCTTGTTGAGGTGGAGCACTTTCTGATGGAAGCTCGA
>DATEPD010000237.1:0-2062 GCA_035273365.1 Nitrospiraceae bacterium
GGAGCTTCTGGGCCGACCGGATGGACACTACTGGCGCTTCTGCCCTTCCGCACTGAGCCACATTTCGTGGTCGGCCCGAAATGCCTTCCAGACTGAAAACTCTTGTTCACACATTGACCTCTCTTTCTCCCTCCACGTATCCTATCCCAACACAATTCGAGGCCACCCATGCAATTCGACGCAGCCCTTGCCGCGCAGGCGGCGCTTCAGGAAGCAGAAACTGATCTCGGCTCCGACTGGGAGACAGCTTTAGAACTCGAAAGCACCTTTTCTTCCAACGCCGGATCGACTGCACGGAAGGCCTATGAGGGGTTGCTGTCTCTCGCCACACGCTATCCGAAGGCCCATTCATTTCAAGCCTTTTGCATCTACATCACCTGGCAGCAGGTCACCGAAGAAACGATCGCTCAGCACTTTCAGACCGGGATGAGGCTCTCTGAATCCTATCTGGCCTCACGTGAAGGAAAAGACCAGCAGCACCTCGACTACGTGACCGAACTTCTGGAATCATTTCGTGCAGGGCTAGGACTGGAAGAGGAAAACGAAATTCAGGTCGAATTTAGACGCGACACACTGAAGGGCGGAGACTAACTGGAACGGTGCTGGGTGCGAAGTCCTGAGTGCTGAGTCAGGGGGTATCTGAGGCTGGTGGTTGATTGCTGAGAGCTGACAGCGGGGCTGAATCGGATTCGTCAAAGCCACAGTGCGGGCAGGGCATACAGATCGGTCCATCACAACAGTGATAGATATATTCCCTCCCACATCTCTTGCAGTTTGTGTGAGCCATTGTGACGGCTCGAACGGTAGCAAACTTCCAGATTTTGCTCAAGACCCTATGTCCGACGCCGATAAACACCGCGCGCGCATTTTTCTCCACCGCGGGCAACTGGCTCAGGCGAAGGCTGCATATGAACAGGCAGTCGCGGATGATCGCCTGGCCAATGACCATCGCGCCCTCTCAGATTCGCTCGGCAATCTGGGCAACGTCTGCGGCCTATCGGGCGACCTGGATCAGGCAGAATTCTGTTATCGGGAAGTCCTCACGATCCAGCGCACGGAACGGAATCAGCATGCCATCGCTCACACGCTCGTAAATCTCGGCAATCTTCACATCGGCGCAGGCCATCCGGGAAAAGCCCGCCCCTACTACCTTGAAGCATTGGATCTGCTGCGCGATCTCAACGACGACCGGGCGCTCGGCATTCTTTATAACAATCTGGCGTTGCAAGAAGCTCGCGAAGGACTGTGGGAACAGGCGGTGACGTCGTTCAAGCAGGCCCTCGATCATCATCGGATTGTCGGAAATGAAGAGGGGTTAGCGGTGACCTATAGCCAATTGGGCAAATGCTTTCTCGACCAGGGCGACCTGACCAGAGCCGAACGCTGCCTGAACAATGCCTCGGAACATTACATCAAGCTCGGCAATGAACCGGCTGAAGCTGCGGTACTCCGACTCCTTGCCACAGTGTATGACACTCGTCAGGACCTTGTTTCAGCTCGGCGATGTCTTGAACGAGTGGTCTCTCTCGACCAGCGATATGCGCTACCCGAGCTCCAAACCGACTTGATCTCCCTTGCAAAGCTGAAACAATCCGGTTAGTTTGTCGTCGACTTCTTCTCGTCGCGCACTTGCCTCCCCCAACAGCTTCCATCGCCTGTCCAGCACTCTTTCACTTTCCGCCGGACCGAATTCGACGTATTCCTGGACACAATTCAACCCTCTGTTATCTTTGAATAGTCACACCTGTTGCTTCAAGCTTTACCATGAAATAGCCGACAGGAGATTGACATGGAGATCGCATGCCATTTCTTGCTCGGATCCTTACGACATTGGCTTCCGGGGCGCTCATGACGGCGACCGGTGTGCATGCCGCAGATATCTCCCCAAAAATCACCGTCGGCACGCAAGAGGTCGGACTCACCGCTGGCTATCTGCTTCCTCATCGACTCACGACGGACCACACAACCAAGCAAGAAGGCCCAGCCATCATGCCCTCCTGGATGATGACCATCACTGATCCGGTGGGCAATAGTTGGTATCGGGGTCAGGTCTCACTCGGGG
>DATEPD010000238.1:0-13359 GCA_035273365.1 Nitrospiraceae bacterium
GCTTCGGGCGGCGGCCAATTCATTTCAGCGTGCCGTCCGCAGTAATAGCAGGAGAGGCGGTAGCGGGCTTTGCGTCGGGGATTCGGCATGGAGGTAAAGGTGATGGGGGTGTCGTCAAAGGGGCAAATGGGTTGCTCGTGAAGTAGATGCAGTTCGGCCATCATCGTGAATGAAGCGACGTCCCATGGTGGAGAGGTCTGTTCTACTCCCTTGATCTGTTCCGTCACATGGCATCGTTCGCACTTCGCTTCGTAGGTCTTAATGTGGGCGTTGTGCAGGGTGTGATCGGCGACATCCATCGCCCCGCCGCACCCAGGCTGGGCGCAGGTCAGATGTTCGTGCTGCAAGGCTTTAACAAACCGGCCATGCGCAATCCGCTCTTGTTCTGACCTCATGGCATCTCCTCCGAATCGTTGCTCTGGTCGCTAGTGCGGTTGCCTATTTTTATTTTCTTCACTCGCCCTCAGAGGGAGTCTGAACTGTTCTTCATTCCGTACATCAAACGAGAGTCGTGTGCGTTCTTTACTCCAATTCAATAGTCAGCCAAGCAAGGGAGTGAGAAGCTTTTGACTGCGGCCGTCGAGCGAGGCCCTTCGGAGGGCGCGCGCTCCGGGAGCAAAGAAAGCTTCTCACTCCCTTGCGTCACACCGTGAGATGCCGTACACGCATAGAGATGAGATTATCGAGCCGGCTCTCTCTTCCACATTCCTCTCCAGAGGGGTGGCCTGAAGTGTCCTTCACTGCGCGCATCGAACGAGCATACTTCCGAGTGTGTGCGTTCTGCGAGCAAGAAGGGCACTCAGGCTACCCCTCATATCCCCCAGGCCCCGCTGATTTGTATGTTCGCCCCATTGACGTAGCGGGCCTCATTGCTGAGGAGATAGCGTACGGCTGCCACCGTATCGTCGACGGTCCCAACGTAGCCTGCAGGAATGCGTTTGGTCATGCTAGCGAGTTCCCCCGGCGGCGCACTGCCTGAATCGATGAATCCTGGTGAAATTGCATTGACTGTAATGCCGTGGGGCGCCAGCAGTTTTGCCAATGTGCGAGTCAGAATTAAGACGCCTGCTTTCGCAATGTAATGGGCTGTGACGTCTGGCTGGGAAATCATCTGGTCGGCATTGGCCATGCTGAAGCTGATGATGTGACCGGATTTGCGAGCCTTCATGCCGGGCGCGACGGCTTGCGTGAGATAGAAAATTGGATGGAGATTGCCGTCGAACATCTCGTTCCAACCTTCGACGGTTTCTTCGAAGATATTGATTCTGTGGTAGGGGCCGGCTCCGTTAATGAGCACATCGATCTTGCCCCAAGATTGTTCGACCTGGCCCACCAGGCTCTTCGCTGCAACCGGATTGGATACATCGCAACGAATTGCCAGCGCCTGCCCGCCTCGTTCCGTGATTGCGAGGGACGTCTTCTGGGCCTCGGCTTCGCTTGTCCGGTAGCAGATCGCGATTTTCCAATGTTGTGCCGCGAGGTCGAGGGCGATCCCACGTCCAATTCCTTTGGCCCCCCCCGTAATCAGTGCGACTCGCTCGTTCATGAAGGTCTGCCGCGGTTGGTATGGACCCATTATATCCGTGACTGTAACCGTTTGGCGAGAAGCTGGAGCGTGCCGGCGGTACGATTGGAAAATGATTGCTCATTCTTGGGTTTCTTGGCATCGAGGGCACTAGTTTCTATGAGAGCCTGAAGGTCCTCGATGGTATCGACATCCCGCCATGGGGGCAACAGTGCAGTCTTAAGTCCGAGCGTCGTGGCTTTCTCCTTGGTCATTTCAAGCACCCTCTCCGTTGACCAAGGGATTCCAACAAAAAGATCGGGAACCACTCGCTTCACGCCTATCAGATAGTAGCCGCCGTCGAGGGCAGGGCCCAACACAAGATCATTCTTCTCGACTAAAGTGAGGGCCTGTGTATAGTGGTCGAGCGGCAGGGAGGGCACGTCGGTGCCGACGATGAACACCCGGTGATATCCTTTCCCGAACATCGTCTCGAAGGCGTGTTGCATGCGTGCACCCAGGTCGTTGCCAACTTGATCGATCAGCTTCACGCTTTGCCGTTCTTCCATAATCTTGAAAAACACGAGTGTCGAGGATGGCAGACAGGCGAGATAGCGATCGAGCGGCAACTTCAACTTTGTCACCGCGGTTTTTGATCGTTCCAGCATGTCAAGAACGAAACTGCCATGCAGGGTGGCCGCCTCGTCAGAAGTCAGCGGCGGACAGAGCCGGGTCTTGACCTCTCCAGGGATCGGGGCCTTGGCGAAGATCACAAGAGCGGTGCTGGGTGTTGGCTGTTGAGTGTCGAGGTGAGAACTCATAACGGATAACTCATCACGTAGAATTTCGGGCTAGTTACCGAACCGGTCTATAGAGTTGCGCGAGTCGGTGCGGGTTGACCCCGATCCAGTACAAGAATCGCAGCACCCACATCAGGAGAATTGTCCGAAACGGTCCATGCTGTTGCCAGCGGCGGAAGGAGGTGGTCACGGTCGCGGTGAGTGCAGCGGTCGCCCCCTTTCGTTTGAGTCTGCGGGAGAAATCGATATCCTCCATTAACGGTATATCGGCGAAGCCTCCGATCTGTTCGAAGATGTGACGACGCACGAACAGGGCTTGATCGCCAGTGGCGATGCCGCTCATTCTGGATCGCCAGTTCATCATCCCGCTGATGATGCTGCCCCACATCGAAGGGCTATCGAATCGGACATCGAACCGTCCTCCCACCATCTGGTGATCGGCCAGCGCCGTCTCAATCGTCGTTTTGGCATCGTCTGGAAGCTGCGTGTCGGCATGGAGAAACAATAAAATTTCTCCGCTGCTGGCCTTCGCACCTTCGTTCATCTGCCGGGCACGTCTGCTGGGAGCGGTTATCAGTCGCACGGGGCTCTGTGCCAGGACCTGAGTACTCCGCCTATACGACTCGACAAGCATGGGGGTCTGATCGAGGCTCCCGCCATCCACCACGATGAGTTCATCGAAGCCGAGTGAGGCGGTGTGCGCAAGGGAGGCCATGATGGTCCGTTCTTCGTCCAACGTGGGGATGATGACGGATATCCGCATCGCTACGAGACATTAGTAGGTTGCTGACAAATTATACTGATGGGCACAAAACTTGATCGTCTGCGTGTGAGGCGCAACTGGAGCGCACTTCTCCAGGATGCTCAAACAGCCCTCCAGCAAGGCCGCAGCGAGTGAAGGCCCGAGGCGTACCCGCTGGGGTACGTTGAGGGTCTGAACGATGCGAGAACGCTGCTGGTGGGCTGTTTCAGCATCCTGTTAGGTAGGTTTCTTCGGTTCGTTGAACATAAAGTACATCACGACAATCACGGTCCCCCAAAACACGACTTGTTTATGCCAGAAGAGAACTTCCCCGTAGTGAAAGAAGACGGCGCCGAGCAGGAGGGCACCGCCGATGAGGGAGTAACGCAGGGTCGTGTTTTCGACGACCGCATTCGCCCACACCGCGATTCCACCGAAATAAATCAAGAAGGGAATGAAGTCGATCTCGAATCCCCCGCTGATCGAGAGAAAGATGTCGAGGAAGCCGATGAAAATGAGAGCGGTGCCCACGATCATCCCGGCGACCCGCAGATTGTTGTCGCCCCCGGAGTCGTCATCTCGCTCGGGGCGCGCCGGCTCGTGTGGTGGTTCTGGTGGCATGGTCAGCTGGTTCCTCGTCGTTCGTGAAACATGACATGTGAAGCGTGAAACGTCAGGATCAGGGGCGAGCGACGCTTCACGCGAAATACGCGCTACACCTTAAAATGTTTGCTCAGGGTCAGACCTTGGCGTTGATACGAGGATCCGAGTGCGGTGCCATAGAGCTGACTGGGGCGTGCGAGCATCCTGTCGTATACAACCTTAAAAAAGGTTTGTCCATCATGGATGAGGAAGGGTACGTCGTGGGGGCGGACCTCCAGCACCACTTGGGTGCCGTGCAGCTCACCGCGGCCGTACCCGAATCCTGGATCGAAAAATCCGGCGTAGTGGGTTCGTAACTCACCACAGGCTGCTTCGAAGGCGACCATTTCCGACGCGTAGCCGGGGGGAACGCGAATCCGTTCTTTCGACGCGAGAATGTAAAACTCCTCCGGTTCCAAGAGGAGACTGTCCTGACGGTGCCGGTACAGGGGCTCCCAAAAATCGAGCGCCGCATAGTGGCCGATCTTTGAAAGATCGATGACGTGACTATTCTTCTTCGCCCGATAGCCGATAATCGGCGAGCCACTTCGGTCGTCTCCCTTCAGATCAATGCGAAGAAACAGACCACGATCCGTTCGGAGATCGCGGGTGTCCAGCGCGTGCTTCGTGGGGAGATTGTGGTAGAGCAAGGGCGCTCGCTTGTGGAGCATCTGAAGGGACCGGTCCGACACCGTGGCGTCCCCGCGTACAAAGCGGATTTGATTGAGGGAGTAACCGGTCTTCACCTTAATCGTGAACGAGCGTGGGACGATTTCGAGATAGAGGGGTCCGGAATAGCCGGCTCGGATCTCATCGAACCCGGTATTGAGATCAGTCACGACGCGGGTAAAGACGTCCAGCCGTCCGGTGGTACTTTTGGGATTCGTTCGTGCCCGGATGGTCTTTGGCAATGTCACGCGTTCCAGTAGCGGCACCAAATAGACGTGCCCTTTTTCGAGAATGGCCCCCTCGGTCAGGTCCATCTCGTACATCACGAGGTCGGACTGGTAGAAGTCCAGGATGTTGAGTCGGCCCGTGATCTCGGACAACTCCGGCAGGAAGCTGCTGATTAACCGATAGGCCTTGTGCCCGAGACGGAGATCGAGACTGGCGGGTTGGATCTGCCGGTCTTCGATCGGTACGTCGGCGTGGATGGCACCGCTTGCGATCAGCTGCTGGATCTGTTGGTAGGGCAAAATGCCCTGCGTGGTTCGGGTGCTCACAGGTCGTCGTGCTCTCCAGTAGTGCACGATCCCAGTGAAGGCCCTGCGCCGACCATCGGCAGTTCCCGCGCGGATCCCTGTGGCGGTTGCGGATAGTGGAATGCCTTGTTCTCATAGTTCTTCAAGAGGACCCCCTCGGCATCCATGTGCACCATGTAATCGCCGGGGAGTAAGGGAATCTTGCCGCCGCCGCCCGGCGCATCGATCACGAAGTGCGGGACTGCCATTCCGCTTGTATGGCCCTGCAACGACTTAATGATGTTCAGTCCTGTCTCGACCGTAGTGCGGAAATGATTCGTGCCCTTGGTCAGGTCCGCTTGGTAGAGATAGTAAGGTTTGATACGGGCGAGCAAGAGTTGATGCATCAAACGTTTCATGATGTCCGGATCGTCGTTGACGCCCTTGAGCAGCACGGTTTGCGCGCCGAGCGGCACGCCCGCATCGGCCAACATCCCGCAGGCTGCTTTGACTGCCGGAGTCAGTTCGTCCGGGTGATTGAAGTGCAGATTCATATAAATAGGATGGTGCCTCTTGACGATCGCGCAGAGTTCCGGGGTGATTCGTTCCGGTAGTGTGCCGGGCACGCGGGAGCCGAGGCGAATCAGCTCCAGATGCGGGATGGTGCGCAAGGCTTTGAGGATCCGTTCCAATAATCGATCCGGCAGGAGCAGGGGGTCGCCTCCAGAGAGAATGACGTCGCGCACCTCGGTATGCTCGCGCAAGTAGGCGATGGCCTGGTCGAGTTCTCCCTTCTTGAGGAATCCTGGTTTCCCGACCAGCCGTTTTCTCGTACAAAACCGGCAATAGATCGGGCATTGGTTGGTCACCATTAATAGGACACGATCTGGATAGCGATGGACCAGGTGCGGAACCGGACTCATGAGGTCTTCTTCGAGCGGATCAGCTTCCGCATCGAAGTCATCCATCTCCGCGATGTCCGGGACCACCTGTTTCCAAATGGCATCGCCCCGTTCTTTCATCGTCGCCATCACTGTGGGGGTAATGCGCATCGGATAGTCGCCCACGATGGCTTCAATTTCCTTCGCGTCGACACCGAGTCGATCCGCCAAGTCTTTTGGTTTCACGATGCTGTCGGCGAGTATGCGTCTCCATGCTTCCATGCAGTCTCCTTTACTGTCGAGTCGAATGGGTAGGCAGGCTTGCCGGGGCGATTAGCTGCCGGCGATCCGTTCCTGACCGTAGGTTCTGTCTAGATGATCGAGGATGTCGTCGGTTTCCGTCAACACGATGTCCCCATCCTTGAGGACAGGAACATAGTACTGACCTGAGACTTCTTTGACCACTTTGCGCATCGGGCGAAAGTCGGGCACGACGACCTGCTCGTATTCGATGTGGAGGTCCGACAATTTCTGGCGTACCTCCTTGCAGTCGGGACACCAGGCCACGTGATAGAGGGTGATGGCCATAAATTCGAATGGTGAATGTTCAATGTTGAATGATTAATTGTCCGGACGATACTGTGCCGCTTACTTCAACATTCATCATTCAACATAGCTCAATGTCCAGTAACGGCACAGGGCACCATGATTGCGTCTTTCATCCCGTGGATCACTTTCTTATCAGCGGGACAGACGGTAGCCAGGATACCAGCCAGTTCGGTCTTTTCGCCACTCACGAAATAATAGGGCGAGAGCCTGGCGCGACCGGACATCCGGTTCATCTCACCGGTGGCCGGATCGAAGTAGTCGAGGTCATACAGGCGGCCCTTGTGGAATTCTTGCAAGATGTAGGGTGTGTGGGAAAAGGCGGCGAGCGCTGTGTCGATGGCACCGGCCCATTCCCCCTGCGGCATATCGTGTCCAACCGATACACCGCGGCTTCCCCAGGCGAGTTCGGAGAACCCTGATGGCTTGATGACCAAGTGTCGTTCTTTCTGGGTCGCTGTGGCCAGATCGCGCCAGTTCATCACAGCCCGTCCGCCAATGACCAAACCTGGAATTGTGGCGGACGGAGGGATCGGCGCAGGATCGAGAATCCACGTACGGGGCATGATGGTGGTCAAGTGCAGGAAGACCTCCCGGTCCAATGCCTGCTCCCAGAATGGTTGCAAGGCTGGGTGATGGAGGAGGGCGAAGGCGAGCTTCTCTTCCAGCGCTGGCTTGTATGGGGGAGTGACGGCGACCCGGTCTTTCTTGATGGCATATTGAACGAGTTCGGATTTAGGAATATTCAAAAGATCGAATAACTCATAGAACCGATAAATCAAGGCGACCGGCCGGTCTATGTTATCGCTGGTGATCCGGAGGCCTTCTTCGGTGAATCGAATCTGACGAGGTTCTACGCAGTAGGCGTCGAGACCGATGGCTCGGAGCCGGGCCGCGAGCCACGTCATTTCGGGCCGATAGTCTTTGGCCTCTTCCGATAGCAGAATTGCGACGCATCCCGTATGCTGAGCGAACTGGGTTCTCAACATGGC
Organism: Nitrospiraceae bacterium; assembly: GCA_035273365.1. Taxonomy (GTDB): domain Bacteria; phylum Nitrospirota; class Nitrospiria; order Nitrospirales; family Nitrospiraceae; genus Palsa-1315. The sequence continues at coordinate 7,349 of DATEPD010000238.1, forward strand.
CGCAAATCCTCGAATCATCCCCTCGGGGCCTCCGACAAGTGAGGGGCTGTCGGCTTCCCCCTCGGCATAGAGCGACGAGAGGCATGCGGTCATTCCGATTCCGCCTGGGACTGAGTCGAGCTCGGTAATCACCATGCCGTCCTGTGTGGGGATGAGGTCCGGTCGGATAACCGCGGGAAGCTGATCACGAAACCGCTTCATCCGGCTGTACGTGAGCAGCGCGTACGGTTTGCCTTGGTCCAGGTATCCCGCGATCCAGGCTGGTTGGAGTCCGCGTACACTGTCTGTATAGAGGCGGTTCAGGGCCCGATAAAAGGATAAGAGTTGCGGCCCGAGTTGGTGGAAAAAATCTAACTGGTCTTTCGTCAGAGGGAACGGTGTGGGGGCAATTCGCCAGGTTGTCGTGGCGTTGACCATTCCGGGAATCGAAGCCTGTTCAGGCAGAGATGGAAAGAGCCCAGCTTGGCGCAGCTGGTCACGGATGATAGCGCAACGATGAAGGAGGTCGGAGGTAGCCAAGTCAGACAGAGGCAGTATCCGTGTCAATGAGCGCCTCTCATGCGAGGCGCAAGAACTGTAACACGAGCTTTAGGGCCGTACAAGGGGCGAGAAGAGCGGCGAGGGAAGAGGCGGAAGGACCCACGGTGCGCTTCCGTCCTCTTCGCGACGTGAATCGCCGTATCGGTCGCGAAAACGAGCTCCGATGATAGAGCGGCTGCCCAGAAAATATTATGATTTGTGCTGAGAGGGCAGTGGTGAAAAAAGTGACATCCCTTTGGGCACCCCTGTGAATGGTGCTACTATGAGCCGCACATCAATTGGAATCCTTCAATGTCCTTATCGACGATGATCTGGTGGGCGCTTCAGTGACACTACCGATCGTGCTACCACAACTCGTGCCGAGTCGCACCTGTCTCCAGTGTGATGTCTGCTGTCGGTTTCCAGATCCCGATAGCGCCCTCCGTCCATATTTTACCGAGATCGAAATTACCCGTGCCCTGGAAGGGGGTGTCAAAGGAACGGCCTTTCCCAGTCGGCGGGGGTCACAAGTGAACCTGGTGCACAATCTCCATGGAGACGGGTACGTCTGCCCGGCATTCGACGCCACGACTTCAACCTGCCGAATCTATGAGCAGCGCCCACTCGATTGTCAGCTCTATCCATTGGCGTTGATGTGGGATAAGCCACACGACCAGGTCTTGTTGGGGTGGGATACGAAATGCCCGTTCATGCGAGAGGAAATTCCGAAGGAGATTCAGCGTCATGCCGATCGAGTGATGGCCTTGCTCGATCAACCGGACATCCGTGACACAGTCGTCGCGCACCCTCGCCTCATCGGACGGTTTCAAGAGGACGTGGTCGTGCTCGACCATCTTCCGCGCCTCACTGAGGCCGTGGCTGGTCGGTGGGGATCTGCACCGATGTACCGGTTCACGTTGGACGATCTTCCGCGCATGACGACGGCGTTGGATCGGTCGGGGTGGTGCCGTAATCAGTCGCTTGCGGCCTATTCGCCGGTCTATCACTACATGTGGAATGGAGTACTGGCCTATTGGTGGATGGAGCTTCAGGGGGCCTTTTGTCTGTTCGCGCAATCGCCGGACGGCTGGTTTATGCCACTGCCGCCGATTGGAGCCGGCCCGATCGACGCGTCCCTGTCCGAAGCAATGGAACAGTTACGATGTTGGAACGGTGATTCTCCAGTCAGTCGGGTTGAAAACGTGCCATTTCATTTGACCTCAGAGTTGGAACGGCTGGGCTATCGTGTGAGGCCCAAAGAACCGGACTATTTGTATCGCGCGAAGGATCTCGCGGCCTTGACGGGCGACCGGTATAAATCGCAACGCGCATTGTGCAATCGATTCGAACGAGAACAGTCGTTTGAGATGAGCTCCTATCAGATTGGTGACCGTCAGGACTGTCGTGTTCTGTTAGGGGATTGGTCAAGGCAGAAGCAAGGGGAAGGACTTGATGCGTTCGGTGCACTGTTATTGGATGATGCGGTTCCGGCTCACGAAGTGATCTGGACGCAGGCGTCGGCCCTTCGAGTCACGGGAAAGGTCGTGAGGATTCACGGTCGAATCTGCGCCTATACCTTCGGCTATTGGCTAACGAGCGCGACATTCTGTGTCCTCTTAGAAGTCACGGATCGGACTCTTCCGGGTCTGGCGCAGTATCTCTTTCGGGAGACCTGTCGGACAGCTGTAGCAGAGGGGGCCGAATACATAAATACGATGGATGACGCAGGTCTTCCCGGATTGCGCGCATCGAAACAGGCCTATCATCCCGCCATGCTGATTTCCAACTTCGTTGCCTCTCCGGCGCGTGACCCATGAAGACCTCAAGGGCCTTATCATTCCTCGATCTTCGCCGCTATCGCTGGTTGCCCTACCTCCTTGTCGTCATGACCGTATTCGCGGTCCTGGCCGGTCTTGTCCTGATTAGGTTCGTCGAACAGCGATTTGTAGGGGTGACGGGAGGAGAGCTCACGCTGGCTGCAGTTGAAGTGGCCGAGAAACTCGACCGGATGCTGTTCGAACGCCGAGGCGATGTCCTCATGATGGCCCGGGCATTTTCGTCGCGAACCTCCGATCTACAATATCTGTCCGATTATTTGAAGTGGATGCAGAAGGAGTATTCCCCGGTCTACCTGTCGCTCGCGGTTCTGGACGGTCAGGGGACAGTCGTGGCAGCGACAGACACTTCGCTGATAGGACGCAACTATGGCCGTGCCGCATTGTTTACCACTGTGCGTGCGACCCAACAACTCAACGTCACGGATGTCGCGGTGCAGGAAACAGGGGAGAGTGGTCTCGAGACGATTACGTTTACCGCCCCGATTCTTAACCCTCAAGGCGCATTCCTGGGTGTTGTGACATTGCAAGTGGGAATCCCATTTTTGGAGGAAGTGACCACCAGGACTATTCGCTCGCTTGAAGCTCAACGGGGAACAAACGAGCGAATCGAATATAAAATGTTGACGCGGCAGGGCAGAGTGTTTGTCGACTCAGATCTGCTGCACAAGGGGGGCTTCAATCTCAAAGAGCTTGGACTTCCTTCGGCCCTGCTGAGTGAAGCCGGCGTCCCAGGGTTTATCGAAGAACTGCATCTGCAGCGGCATGTTCAAGTGGTGACTGGTTATGCCCAGACCAGAGGGTTTGGAGAATTTGCCGGGCTGGAATGGTCAGTCCTGGTGCGAATGGAGCGACAGGAAATCCTGGCGCCGATTCATACCTTCTTGTGGAAAGTCGGGATCATAGGCGGAGCGGTCTGGCTTCCCATGCTGGGGCTCCTGTTCTGGGCCACGGCTCGCTTGCGTGCCGAACATCGACAAGCACAACAGGAAAGTGCTTGGGCCAAAGCCGCTGAAGCGGCGTTGCTCCAGAGTCAGGAGCGGAATCGGGCCATCGTCGATACGGCGCTTGACGGGGTGGTTACCATCGATTCGACCGGGATTGTAACCGACTGGAATGCCCAGGCTACAGCGATATTTGGGTGGTCCCGAGAAGAAGCGTTGGGAAGAGCCCTCTCCGAGACCATCATTCCTGAACAGGATCGTCAGACGCATGAACAGGGCATCCGTGAATTTCTTCGAACAGGGACTGGCGCGATCTTGAACCGCCGGATTGAAATTGTCGCCCAACATAGGGACGGGCGGGAGATTCCCATTGAGTTTTCAGTGTCACCGGCAAAAATCGGTGATGCGTACATCTTCAGTGCCTTTATCAGAGATATCACTGACCGTCGCCGAGCTGACCGGCGTCTCGCTTCTCAGTATGCGGTGACCCGAGTCCTCTCCGAGGCGACGACCCTGGAAGAGGCTGTTACGAAAATCATCCAAGCAATCGGGGAGAGCCTGGAATGGGATCTGGGCGTGTTCTGGCGGGTGGATAAGGCGACAGGGGTGCTGCGCTGTTTTGATCAGTGGAAGGCGTCTTCCGTACAGGCCGATCCCTTTACTCTGGACACTTGGCAGCGTGTATTTACACCCGGCCAGGGTTTGCCTGGACGTATTTGGGCCAGTGGCAAGTCGGCCTGGGTGGAGGACGTTGCGGTGGACGTCAATTTCCCTCGTGGAGCGCAAGCTCGACAAGTTGGGTTTCACGGAGCGTTTGGATTGCCTATTCTAGTAGGTAGTGAGATCGAGGGGGTCATCGAATTCTTCAGCCGCCAGGTGCGACAGCCCGATGACGAGTTGCTAAAGATGGTGGAAGACATTGGTCTCAAGATCGGCCAATTTGGCGAGCGGGCTCGAACGGAAGGGGTGTTACGAGAAACCGAGGCGCAATTGCGGCAGGCGCAAAAGATGGAGGCGGTGGGGCGGTTGGCCGGCGGCATGGCGCACGATTTCAATAATCTCCTCACGGTCATTCGTGGATACAGCGAGCTGTTTCTGGGTCGTTTGGGGTCCACTGATGAGATGCGGAAGGACATGGAGGAGGTCAAGAAGGCGGCGGACCGGGCCTCCGGGCTGACCCGTCAATTGCTGGCGTTCAGCCGCCGTCAGTTCATCGCGGCGAAAGTTCTCGATCTCAACGCGCTCGTTGCCAATATGGATGGCATGTTACGCCGTCTCATCGGTGAAGATATTGTCGAATTCAGTGCCGAACTCGATTCGTCGCTTGGCGCGATCAAGGCGGATCCCGGACAGGTCGAGCAGGTCATCATGAATCTGGTGGTCAATGCGAGTGATGCGATGCCCAAGGGCGGCCGCCTGACGATCGAAACACGGAACGTGACGATTGGGGAAGAGGTGCGGTTGGATGCGGTGGGGGTGGCACCGGGATCGTATGTGCTGCTGACGGTTCGTGATAATGGCCATGGGATGGATGCTGAGACCCGGTCGCATCTGTTCGAACCGTTCTTCACGACGAAGGAGAAAGGGAAAGGAACGGGATTGGGACTCTCGACCGTCTATGGCATCGTCAAGCAGAGCGGGGGAAGTATCATCGTGGAGAGTGCCCCTGGCCGGGGCACGACGTTTCGGATCTACTTCCCACGTGTCGAACAGGAGGTGCCCGGGGCGACGGGGGCGGCTGACGCGACTAATCCGGTACGTGGCCGCGAAACGATCCTCTTGATTGAGGACGAGCCGGCGGTCCGTGGTCTTGTACACCAGACGTTGCGGCTCCAAGGCTATACGGTGCTGGAAGCGCGCCATGGCATCGAAGCCCTCCTCACCAGCGCGAAATACGTGGGACCCATCCACCTATTATTGACGGATGTCGTCATGCCGCAGATGAGTGGGCCTGAAGTTGCGGAGAAGATTCTGACCGTTCGGCCAGGGATCAAAGTGCTGTACATGTCAGGGTACCCAGACCATCCGATATTTGACCAAGGCAACGTGAGCCGCGAAACCGGGTTCCTGCCCAAGCCCTTCTCACCTCACGTGCTGGCGCAAAAAGTGCGTGAAGTCTTGGACAGTGTGAAGGCCGCCGCCTAATAGGATGCTGAAAAAGTCCCTCTTCTCACCCGCCCACCCCAGCGCGCCGAGACGCGCCTGTTCCCATGCGTCATTCTCGCCTCGAAGGCATCCTCAACGTAGCCCACTCGGAGAACAAGCTGTCTTGGCAGCTTGGGGTGGGTGGGTGAGGGATGCTACGCCTCCGGTTTCGACTCGCCTGCGGCCTTTTTGAGCATCCTGCGGGAGCGTTTCCCTGTTGTCTCAGATGTACCGACCGACCACCGAAGTGCTTACGAGCCGACATAGACTCTCGGGAGCCTGCTCGGCCGCACTCGGGTATTCCACCCGCATCCCTTGATCTTCAGCCTCGGTTCCGTTTATCGTGGCTGCACAAAACTAGATAGACGACATCCACGAGACAGATCAGAAAGACACATCGATGCAGCAAGGACGCGAAGTCGACGTCGGGCACTATCGGATCGAGCGGGAACCATTCTATGCGGAGGTTCGCGGTGAGATCGGTTTGTTTACAATCGCGGCGAACAGCAAGATGCCAGTCATGCTCAAAGGGCCAACCGGGTGCGGCAAGACCCGATTCGTCCAGCAT
>DATEPD010000239.1:0-3383 GCA_035273365.1 Nitrospiraceae bacterium
CAGCGACGCCATGAAGGCCTCTTTCCTGGATCTTCACGGCAAAGAGTGCCCTGCCGTCATGGGATGCTATGGCATCGGGGTTGGACGCACTGCGGCATCGGCGATCGAACAGAACCACGACGCGAAAGGCATTATCTGGCCTTTCCCAATCGCCCCGTTCCACGCGCATCTCCTTCCGCTCACTCAATCAGCCCAGGCCGTCCAAGTCACGGCGCAACTGTATGACGAACTGCAGGCGGCAGGGATCGAGGTACTCTGGGATGATCGGGATGAGCGAGCGGGCGTGAAGTTCAACGATGCCGATCTGATGGGCGCCCCCTTCCAAGTCGTAATCGGAGACAAGGGCCTCGCAGAGGGAGTCGTGGAGGTCAAGACCCGGAAAGATGGAATGAAGTTCAAACTGCCGCCCGCTCAAGTCACAGCTCATCTCACTCGCACACAAGCGAACTAAACACCTTATCACTCTATCGTGTCACTCCAGTAACCGGGCAAGCCTGAAACCGCCTTTTCCTTGCCTTCCATCCATGATCAGCTAGACTGATTTTCGATCACTATCTAGGCACTTGTGGTCTTGTGGATCGTACTGTCTCCTCACGGAACATACGAATCCGGCAACGACCTTCCGGGTGGATAGTCTGGAGCCCAGTCATGCAGGCCAATCCCATTCCACAGAATCTTCAAGAACTTCAGCAAAAAGTGGCATTTGTTGAGAACGTCAAGCGCATCACGGAACAAATCCATGCGGCCAGCGATCTCGACCATATTCTCCTCGATCTGCGCAAAGAAATTCTCAGCATTTTCGATGCCGAAGACCTGACCATCTTCGCGTTCGATTCAGAGAAAAAAGAAATTTTCTCCAAAGTCCCTCACATCGACAGCGTCGAGGAGATCCGCATTCCCATCACCGAGCAAAGCCTGGCCGGGTTCTGTGCCAAGTATCTCCGCCCAGTGAGTATTGCCGATGCTTATAACATCGCCGAGCTGCAGGGAGTCCATCCCTCACTCCTTCATGACACCTCCTACGACAAACGAACCGGTTTCAGGACGAAACAGGTCCTGACCTATCCCATCGTCGCAGACAATAAGTATTTGATGGGTGTTCTCCAACTGCTCAACAAGAAAAGCGGCGGACGCTTCACACGAAAAGATGAAGAATCCGTCGCGGAAATCTCGAAGGCACTCGGTATCGCGCTTTTCAATCTCCGCAAGATCGCAAAAAAAACTCCGACCAAGTTTGATCTTCTGGTCACGAACAACCGCATTACGCAGAACGAATTGGACCATGCAATTGCCGAGTCCAGGAAAGGCGTGTCAGACTTCGAAAGCATCCTGATCGAGAAGTATAAGGTGCCGAAACACGAGATCGGCAAGTCGCTCGCCCTGTTTCACAAATGCCCCTACATCGAATACAGTGATCGAACCCTTGTCGACATCGAGCTCTTGAAAAATCTGAACGTCGACTACCTCAAGAAAAATCACTGGATGCCCCTCAAGCGGGACCGAACCGCCATCGAAATTTTAACGGACGACCCGAGCGATCTCGATCGCGTGGCCGATATTAAACGGACCTTTCCCGGCCTGAACATTCGCTTTGCGATCAGCCTCCGTCGCGATATCGCCCAGTTCCTCAACTCCGCCACAGGGCAAGCACTGGGCGATATCGGCACACGAAAGTTAGATGAAAATGTCTCCGACATTCTCGGCGAACTCGTCAATGAAGCCCAAGAGGCGGCGGCGGAGGAATCCGGAGGCGGGCTCGACGAAAACGACAATGCCATCGTACGGCTGGCCAATCAAATCATCGCCGATGCCTACCGGCAAGGCGCCTCCGATATCCACGTCGAACCTTACGGCGAAAAGCGTGAAACGCTCGTCCGCTTCCGGGTCGACGGCGACTGTTTCGAATACATGAAGATTCCGCAAAGCTATCGGCGCGCCATCGTGTCGCGTCTGAAAATTATGGCCAGCCTCGACATCGCAGAACGGCGCAAACCCCAGGACGGCAAGATCAAATTTAAACTGTCGGAAAGCAAGGAAATCGAGTTGCGGGTCGCGACGATTCCAACCTCCGGATATAACGAAGATGTGGTCATGCGCCTGCTTGCAGCAAGCGAGCCTTTGCCCCTCGAGAAGATGGGATTCTCCGACCGGAATCTCGCAGCAATCAAGACAATCGCCGCAAAACCCTACGGCATCATTCTCTGTGTCGGACCAACCGGATCGGGAAAAACCACGACCCTGCACTCCGTCCTCGGTTTTATCAACACGCCAGACATTAAAATCTGGACGGCAGAGGACCCCGTCGAAATCACGCAGTATGGGCTCCGGCAGGTTCAAGTTATGCCAAAGATCAACTTCACATTTGCCGCTGCCATGCGCGCGTTTCTCCGGGCCGACCCAGACGTGATTATGGTCGGTGAAATGCGAGATAAAGAAACGGCTGAAATCGGCATTGAAGCCTCATTGACCGGACACCTTGTCATGAGCACACTCCACACAAACAGCGCGGTGGAAACCGTCACTCGACTTCTCGACATGGGCTGCGACTCGTTTAGTTTCGCCGATGCGATGTTGGGCGTTCTCGCCCAGCGCCTCACCCGACGGATTTGCAAGGACTGTAAAGAGCAGTACGTCGGGACACAGGTAGAATACGAGGAAATACGTCAGGGTTATGGACCTGACCATTGGGACAAACTCGGCATCCCACAAGACAACACGTTCCGCCTCGTCCGCGGCAAAGGGTGTGAGACCTGCAATCGCACCGGCTTTAAGGGGCGCGTAGCCCTGCACGAATTGCTTCTGGGATCGGACAGAATTAAACGCATGATTCAGACGAAGGCGAGAACTGAAGAGATGCTAAGCGCCGCCATTGAAGATGGTATGACCACCCTCATGCAGGATGGTGTGCAGAAGGTCCTGCTCGGCCAGACGACGTTCAAGGAAGTGAAAGCAGTGGCGATCAAGTAATCCGGATTCATCAGAGCCGGGCCCATCCTTTCGCACTATTCAAGGAAACCTCGAGTATAACTTCTGCCTAAGCCCATTCAGCAACCAACCACCATTGCAGGTCGATGCGTCAAAACGTATAGGCGAAGGGTGCCAGAACCCCAGTATGGAGGTGGTGACTCAACAAGGTCGTCATCTGTTCATCCGTTCCTCTCGTCCTAAATCTCCATTCTGTCCTACCCTTGGCCAACAAAGTGCCAGACATGCCGCCGCACCAATAATCTTTCCCCCAGCTGATATTCAGAATCCACCAGCGGCAGCACAACACGTTCCTTCAAGCCAATCATGAGACCGAGGTGCGAAACGGTGATGGATAACGAGGGGATGTTACGCGGCAGTCGTTGAAGCAATCGTCACGTACTTTTTTAGGCGATTCT
>DATEPD010000240.1:0-3451 GCA_035273365.1 Nitrospiraceae bacterium
GCTGATTTCTGATTTTATACAGTTGGTCGGTGTGGGTAAACTCGACGAGCAGGTTGGACAGATAGCCGGTGACGTTGGGATCTGGCCACCCAAGATGTTCTATAAAGCTCTTCTCTGTCAGAGCCCCGAACAGCTGACGGAGCGGATGCCGTGGCGGAACTTGCGTTCGCATATCCACCTCACACATTCCGAAACCCGATGAATTCAGTATAGCAGAACAATCGTCGACAAGCCGATGTCGTCCCTCTGATCCTTCTATCGGTCTTCACCTCATAGACTTGAGCATGGGTCTGAACTGCGTGGTCGGACATCGTCCATTTGGACTATCCGGTTCCCATTGTTAATCCGGTTTGGTTGGTTCGACCATAGATAGATGGGACAGACCAATAATTTTGGCGTGCCTCCAGAGTATTTCCTTGGCCTGTTTGTCAGTGCCTGCTAGCCCACACCATGGCTATCGAGTACCAAGGTTACGGGCCCGTCGTTCAGCAGCTCGACCTGCATGTGAGCGGCGAAGACACCCGTTTCCACGTGAGTCCCATGGTTTTGTAAACCTGCGACGACCTGTCCATATAATTGCTTGGCTTCATCTGCTGGCGCGGCCTCATCAAAGCTTGGGCGACGGCCATTCGCCATCCTGCCCAGTAATGTAAACTGGGAGATCAGCAAGACCGATCCCCCGATGTCCGTCAACGAGCGGTTCATCTTCCCCTGCTCATCGGAAAAGATCCGAAGCGTGCGAATCTTCTCAACCAGATACCGGCTATCCGTCTCTCCATCGCCCTTCGCCACACCTAGCAATACGAGAAGACCTGATTCGATCTGTCCCACGATCCTGCCTTCCACGTGAACAGACGCTTTCGCCACTCGCTGAATCACGGCTTTCATAAGTCACGATCGTCCCGGTCGGAGTTCAGCCAGAGAGCCTTCAAGGGTGAGCAGTTTTCGTTTCGTAGGCAAGCCGCCTGAGTACCCGCCGAGGGACGCATCGTGTGCCACAATTCGATGGCAAGGAATTACGATTGGCATCGGGTTCGCTCCCACGGCATTGCCAACCGCACGGGCATATTGTCTACCCCCGACACGGGCAGCGACCCAGCGATAGGATCGAAGCCGTCCGTAGGAGACACGTCGAAGGGTCCGCCAGACCTTCTGCTGAAAACTCGTACCCCGTGACAAATCCAGCGGCAGATCGAAAGATTTTCGTGCCCCGGCCAGGTAGCCGATCAGTTGCGTGTGCGCCTTTCGTAATCGCGAAGACTTCCTGCCCTCCTGCAGCTCGCCGGCGGACATTCGTAACTCTGACAGCACAGCCTGACGCGAGACGTTCGGCAACACCACCGCGTCGATCCCTTTCGTCGATTCCGAAATACCCATCCAGCCCCATCGCGATTTGAAAATGATCGCCTGTCGCATCGTGACCTCAGCGCCCGGTGACTCGGCCCAGTTTCTTCCGCACCATTCCCCATACCAAATCGAGTTCTTCGGACCGCAGCAGGGCGTGGACGCCCAGATACCCGCCCACGCTCAATCCAATCGCCGTACACAACATGATCGACTTTTCGATCCATTCACCCGGATGTGTCCAAACCTGCGCCGCTGCCACCCAGGCGCAGGCCACAACCAACGGCACAGATGCGATCATCACACGGAGCAACGATCGTCCCACAGAGCCCCACTCTATACCGCCCAATCGACGGTGCAGCACGGCAATCAAAATGCCTCCATTCACCATCGCCGCCAGAGCTGTAGCCAAAGCCAGGCCAGCCGCGCCAAGAGACGACATCAGGAGAAGCGAGAAGACAAGGTTGGCGGCGACGGCGATGGCCGCAGAGATAGCGGGTGTGCGCGTGTCTTGCAACGAATAGAAGGCCGCGACGATGATCCGGACCCCTCCGAAGGCCCAGAGGCCGAAGGAATAACAGAGCACCGCCACTGCGGTCTCGGCCGTATCGTGCGCAGTAAACGTTCCGTGCTCGAAGAACAGATGGACGATCGGCTGTCGCAAGAGGATCAGGCCCAGCATTGCCGGTAGAATGATAAAGAAGATCATACGGAGGCCGAATCCCAATGTCGTCCGCAATTCATCCAGCGCCCCGCGCGCGGCCTGCGCTGAGAGCGTCGGTAAAATGGCCGTGGCCAACGCCACTCCAAAAATCCCCAGAGGAAACTGGATCAGCCGCATGCCATAGAACAGGTACGTTGGGCCTCCGGCAAAGAACGATCCCAGGATCGTGCTCACGGTAATGTTGATTTGCGTCACGGATAGCCCGAGGAGCGACGGCACCATTAATGCTCCAATCCGCCGCACACCAGGATGACCTGGCTCGAACCGGAATCGGAACAACATGCCGCGCTGACTCAAGCCGGGCAGCTGCATGAAGAACTGCGCCGCGCCTCCCGCCACGACACCGATCGCCACACCGAGAATCGGCTCTGACATCATTGGCGATAAAAACAGCGCGCAGCCGATGATAAAGATATTAAAGAACACCGGCGAAAATGCCGGTGCCGCAAAGGCGCGCATGGAATTCAGAATCCCCATCGCCAACGCAGCCAGACTGATAAAGATGAGATATGGGAACATAAACTGCGTGAGCAACGTCGTCATGCCCAGCTTCGCTGGATCGTCATGAAACCCTGGCGCCAGAAGCCAGACGATTCCAGACGCAGCGAGAACACCCACAATTGTGATAGCGGTCACGATCGTCAGCAGCGTGGTAAAGACAGCGCTCGCCAGTTCCCAGGCATCTCGTTTCGACTTGAGCGTCTGATATTCTGTGAACACTGGAATGAAGGCGGAAGACATCGACCCTTCCGCAAATAACTCACGAAGCAGGTTGGGGATACGATAGGCGACGAAGAAGGCATCTGCCGCAGGTGTTGCCCCAAAAAGCCCCGCCATCACCATATCGCGGATGAAGCCGAGGATGCGGCTGGAGAAGGTGGCGACGCCGATCACCCCGGCTGCTTTCACCACCGAGCGAGTCTCATCCTGCGCATTCGCTGGAGCTGGGGACGCCACAGTAGGATCGGACATGTAACGGGATTCTAACGGAACAACACGGGGCAGTCTATCAAGCCGACGATTCGCCCACATTATTCATGAGGATTCTTCGCGATAGTGTGCAGACGCGACACGAGACGGGCACCCGGAGACGTGAAGTCCTGAGGCATATGGACGTCGAGACTGCCCGTCGCAGCCGCCTATCCCACTGTTTCAGTTGTGTTGTAAGGAGCGGATGCCGTCGAGAATGCCGCTGACAAGACCGTCTCACGTGCGGGGCGGCACGCAATCGTAGATGCCTTTCTCCACCCACACCCCAAGCGCCAGTCTTTAGCGCCGGGTGCCGCTCATGCTATCATGATGAAATGGAGGCAGAGCCATCCGATGTCGCTTGAACCTTCTTCATATTTGCCCGGCGGATTTCAGATTGCACATCGCACCCTC
>DATEPD010000241.1:0-5307 GCA_035273365.1 Nitrospiraceae bacterium
GATATACGCGATGTCATAGCGGCGAAGGGCATCGAGATAGACTTGTGCTTGAGTCAACTTTCTAAAGATCAGGGCAATGTGGCCTGGTTCGAGTGGACCTTGGCGTCGATCGCGATCCGTGACTGTCGTGCCAGCGAGAAGTTCCTGCTTCAGCCAGCGCGCCAGGGCTTCCGCTTCCGCCCGGGTCGCCGCCTGGACATCGAACTCCTCGTCCTCTTCTCCCGGCGTGACGAGGCGAAGCTGTGCCCCGGATACCGAGACTTCCGGCTTGCGTTGAGGCTTGGCGACCAGCCGTTCATTGGCCGGCTGAACATGTTCTACCGGCTGGAAAAGCCGGTCAAAGACATTATTGACGACATCGAGCACTGCCCCGTTGCTACGAAAGTTCGTCACCAGAGAATAGATGTCTCCCCCACCCAATCGAATCTTTGCGACCACTCGTTCGAAGGCTTCGATGTCTGCTCGGCGGAAGGCATAGATCGATTGCTTGGGATCTCCCACAATAAATAATTTCCCTGGTTCTAAGTCCACGTCTTGCCATGCGATTTGATGGCTCTCCATCCGTTCACTGAGGTAGAGGATGATCTCATACTGCACCGGATCGGTATCCTGAAACTCATCGACCAGAATGGCCCGATAGGTCTGTTTGATCCGAGCACGGACGTCGGGATGGTCACGCAAAAGCTTTTTAGCCCGAGCCAATAAACCGTCAAAGGCAATCCACCCAGAGGTATGAAATCCATCACGAACTTGCTGGAGAAACGGTCGTACGAGCGTCACCACCTCCTGAAAGTACAATTGGTCAACAGTGAGGAGTCGTTGGGCCAGCTCAATAATGGAGCTAGCTTCCTGGAACGCACCCTGATCCCATCCGCCAGGGGCCTTTCCCAGAACCTTGTTCAGGACAAGCCTTTCTTCTTGCGACAGGTGAGCGAGCCCCGGGAGCCCTTGCTCCAAGACCAATGTCAGGGACTGCACTGCAGCCGCAAGCATCTGTTCGGCCTTACGCCGTTTCGGTCGATCCTGCTCGGCAAGGAGGGTGACGGCACGGCCCTGCGTGGCTGCGATCCAGTCCCGCAAGTGGCCCTCTAGGGAGTGGGATTGACACTGACGTTCCAGCTCATCCAGGTCTACAAAGTCCCCGCTAAGGGCAACCGTAAACTGTTGGAGATCGTCGAGGGTAATCCCAGCCAAGACTTGCCGCCATCGCTCATGCTGCAGACCGGTCGATCCAAGTTCATCATCCAGCCAACGGTCCCAATTGGAGTGAAACAATTCCTTGAATCTTGATCCATCATCCTCTTGGAATAGCGGATCAATTCCAGACTCAAGTGGTTGAAGCCGCAAGAGGTGTGCAGCAAAACTATGCAAGGTGCCGATCTGGGCCTTTTCCATCTGCTCGAGTGCCAACTTGGCCCGTTCACCGATTTGTTCAGCCGAGAGATGATAGCGGGCTCGAAAGACAGCGACCGTATCATCCACCTGCTCGGTCACACGAAGGAGCTGTGCACGAAGCCGCTGCTTCATTTCAGTAGCGGCTTTGTTGGTGAAGGTGAGAGCCACGATCTCCGTGATGGCCAAGGGGTTCGGCTCTCTCATGAGGAGATTCAGAATGCGATTGACCAGGATCGTAGTCTTACCGGTCCCGGCTCCTGCAACTACGACGACATTGCGGTCCCAGGTTGTTTCCGCCAGGAGCCGATCCTGGGAGTCCGCAAGTATCGCTAGATCACTCATCGCAGACTTTCTGTTTCCGTAACCGGCGTAACACTCGTGCCTGGGGAGACCGGTACGAGCGCCACCAGGCCATGGCATCGTGGCGTCGGCACGCGCTGGAGAATTCGCAGTAGTCGCAATAGCCGTCTGGAAGAATAAAAAATTCTCTGCGCGTGATGCCTTGGATCAACGTGGCGAGTGTCTGTCGAATCATGTCACCGGTGTGGCCGGTCCAGAGGCCCGCGTCGAACGTGGAGCGGGAGATTTGTTGCTTCCACTGCGGAGCCAGGAAAAGCAAGTGGACATCGACTGGTTCGGGCAGGGATGACAGCATCATGCGGGCATAGAGGGGCGGTTGCAGTCGAAATCCGCGCACCGCCGACAGGGCGAGGTTCCGATCCACAGCCGTGATCTCAGCCCCCTGCTTAAACTTGTAGTCCACAATACGGAGCGCCGGAGGTTCAGCCCGATAATCGACACGGTCCAACGTGCCATGAATCTTGAACGAGGCCGAGGACGTTTCGGACTCCAGCGGGACAATTCCTTCCGCCGCCGCCTCGAACGCAACAGGGCGGAATCCGGTTGCCCGATACTCCGCCTGGTCGGAAGAGACAGCAGCTGTGACCAATTCGGTCACCTGCTCGCGAGCCATCGTCCAGAGGAGAGCATGCCCGGTTCCCTGGCTGGCCGCATGGGCGGCAAACGTATCCGTCACCGCCTCATGCACCGTGGATTGCACCCTGGCCTCGGTCAGCTGTTCATCCGGCCACTGAAGTGAAACCAATCGCCGATAGCTTGCTCGAAGTGACTCATGAACAAGGGTTCCCAGCATCAAGGGAGGCAGGTGGTCGTGATGGAGTCGCTGGACAGGCTCCAATCGAAGAACTTTTTCTGCAAAATACTGAAAAGGGCAGGTCGCATACCGTTCCAATGCGGTCGGTGAAAAGCTCCGTTTCGTAGTTTCCGGTGGCCCGGGTGTCAGTGCGCCGATCATGCCGTCAAACGGACCAAGGTCGGGAGATTCCCGCTCGATGATTTTCAGTGTGGCGAAGCCCTGTTCAAAGAGGGCCTGGTCCCGTCCCATCGCATTGAATAGGGGGCCCGCATCATAGCCCTGCAACAGGCAGCCCAATGCCAATTCCTCAGCCGGCAACAGGTCTTGGATTGCCGGTCGTTCGCTGATCCGCTGAGTCAACCGTCGAGGGACTGTCACTTCCGGCCTCCCGATGAATCGCGAATCCCGCAGGGCCATGGCAATAAAGCTGGACGGCGCCATGACCCGTCCTGATTCGTCGGCTCGCTGGTATGACAGATACAACCTGTGACGTGCCGACCGGCTGAGGAGTTCGAAAAGGAGCAACTCCTCCTCATGCCCGACAAATTTCTCATCAATCTTGTAGCCCAGGGTCGATTCCAAGACGAGGCGCTGACGGTCACGAAGAAATGGGTCTTCACGGACGTATCGGGGAAAGAGCTTTTCGTTCATGCCGAGCATAAAGAGTGCTCGAACCGTTCTGCCGCGGGCCGTCATGGCATCCAGGACTTGAACGCCCTGGTGGCTGCCTGCTTCGATGGGGATGCTGGTTTCGTCCAATACCCGCCTGAATAGCTCAGCCCATTCGCCCCATGAGAGATTCCCTATGAGCGGATCTAGCTGCTGCAGGCGGGCCAGCGCCGACCGGATAAGCAATCCAACCTTGGTGAGATCAGACGGCTCGGCTACCTCCGTCGAAGATCCGTCAAATGAGGCAGGCATCTGAACATGGGATTTCAGCAGCGTGAGAAACGCGTCGGTTAGAACGCCGATCGACCCTTGAGCAGGGAGAATCCGGCAGTCATTAATCAGTCGTGAAATGACTTCCCAGAAGGATGTCAACTGAATGGTTTCAGACGCCCGGACTGTGGTCTGATCACCTTTATCAGGCTCTCCTTCCATCTTGCGAAGAATCGACGAACTAGTCGGTTCTGCCAAGCGTCGCCATTCCGCTTCCCCCTTTGTAATCCCCAGGGTGTATACGAGGGAGCGCCAGGTATCGGTCCTGAGATTCGCGTTAGCGGAGCCGGCTTCTGGGATGTAATAGAAGGGTGACGTGACCACATCCAGCATGTCCGCACGGTCGAAGTCATTCAGTGGGAGCGAGGCAAGGCGCATGAGGGTTTTGACCAGAGGTTCGCGGGACAGTGGTCGCCCAGCTGTCGAGGTGAAGGGCACCAGATAATGGTCGAACACCGATTGCAAGCGAGCCTGATAGGGCTCCAGGGTACGGGCCACTATGCCAATCTCGTCAAAACGATAGCCGTTCACCTCGACCAGGGTCAGAATTTCACGGCAGACCGTCGCTAACTCCTCCTCGACCCCGATTACATTGGTGACGGAGAGTTCGACCAGCTCCGTGCCCGTAGTTCGGCCCCCTTCCCCACTCCGATCCTCATGGGTGTCTGCCAGAGGGAGCAAATGACGTTCAAAGAATTGGCGGGCAAAGAAAAAGGACGGGCAATTCTGTAGCGGAAAGTACAACGTGGTCGGTGCCACACGGACTACTGACTCGAAGAACGACAGTTGGACTTGAGAGAGGTCATAGAAGCCATAGTAGAACAGGCGTTGCAGCCCATGAAGAAACGGAAACCCCGAGAGATCCCGGCCAAGTGAGGCAGCCAGGTCATCCGGAACACCGATCTCGAGCGATCGGCTGGCTTCTATGATCGCCGCATGCAGGGTGAATAGAGAACGGAGCCAGGTTTCGTCATCCTCCTCGAATACCCCCTCCGTGAGGGCCTTCAATGCCACCGTTGGGGCGACCACAGCGTCTTTTAAGTCACGTACCGTCGCCCACAAGCCCTTCCATGTCCCAGCCGAAGCAGGCAAGCGCGCAAGTGGTTCGAGCCCCGGGAGCTTGCGCCGAACCACTTGTTGGATCAGCTGCTCAAAAAAGAAGTCGTCGACCAGTTGAAGGGTCGCTTGTGGACTGGCGCCGGATGCCAGCGGGAGATCATCACGCAGGCGGAGGGCCAATTGATGGAACGTCAGGAAATGGATATTGAGGAACGAGCGGGGACTGTCACGAATAAGTGCCTGTTTCAGATGCTCGACCAGAGAGGCCGAAGGGACAATAATGGCGAGCGGAGCAAAGGGATCATCAGTTTTGCAGGACCGAACATCCTCATCCAGAGCACGTTCGAGAACGGGATGAAAAGGCCCGGTGACGATGCGGAGCATCTAATGTTGAATGAGAAATGTTGAATGTTGAATGTCGAAGCTACGCCGATTCATTAGCGAAGATTCATCATTGAACATTTGACATTACTTGGGCTAGCCGGTTTCCGGCCCCAACAGCTCGCCGTTACAATCCACGCAGCACCAGTCGCCATCGATAAATGCCATAGGGTCGCCGCACATGGGACATTCCGGCGGAGGTCCTTTATCGATGACCGGGAGCTCAGGGAGTTCACAACCTTCGTCCTCATCCATAGATCGGTCCTTCCCTTACTCACGCGGTTTCATTTTGAGCAATAGGGCCTTCTCCGCACTCTCCCGGCTCGGCACACCGACGAACGTCAGTCGCCCATCGATAATGGTAGCCGGCACGGCCC
>DATEPD010000242.1:0-2135 GCA_035273365.1 Nitrospiraceae bacterium
GGCGATTCACAGTCGACATGCATCGAGCGGCCGCGGATATCGCCGGAGACATCCCCTCTGTCCGTCTCCTTGACCAACCTGGACAGCAGGTAATCTTCGAAGCTCGCATGATTTCAGACAACAGGATCTTGATCTCCACAGGTAAGTTTTACTCTCATAGAGGCATTCCCGTGGAAATCACTCCTCATTATTGCCGGATTGGATCTGGCACCACCCGATTCGGCGATATCGTCGAGGCCCGCGGCGGCACTATTATTCTCGGTTAGCAGCTGCTTGTCTGAGCAGCCTGGCACGCTGCTGATTCCGACTCATAGCCATTGGTTTCCACTGCTCATTCACCTCAGCCACATGGACAGGTGCCATATACCCAAGAACCTTGCGATTCCCAGGATATTTACTAAAATACCGCTATGGGAGACATCGTCAAGCCGAGCATCCAGGCCTTTCTTGTCTGCGACCAGGTGATTGAAGACAGCCTGACAAAAAAGAAAAGTCTTATCGGGCTATTCACACACCTGCAAGTCGCGAACTTTCCGTTCCAACATCAGCAGATGGGCCTGTATTTCTGTTTGACCGATGCCGAAGGCACCTATCACTTTGCCATTGACCTGATCTATCTCAATGAGGAACAGCTCGTGTGTCGTGCCTCGCTTCCTAATATTATGATCGGTGATCGGCTTCAAATCTCAGACTTCGGCATCAATATCCCAGCCTTGATATTTCCCGCTCCGGGCCGCTACGAGTTCCGCTTGAGGATGGACGGGCATCTGATTGCGCAAAAAGATTTTCATGTCATCCAGATGCCGACTCCTCAAACTATGGAGCCGCCTTCGTAACTCAACCTCCCACTTCTCCCACGCTCGGGTCTGTGGTAGAACAGCCGCATCAAACCTGCTTGAATGCCAACACCAATTGGGACGATGACGATACCGGTCACTCCAGGCCCTTCTGACTTTATCCGAGACATTGTCGCAGCAGATCGCGCTGCCGGCAAACACGGCGGACGGGTCGTGACTCGATTCCCCCCGGAGCCCAACGGGTATCTCCATATCGGCCATGCAAAATCCATCTGTCTGAATTTTGGCATCGCCGGAGAAAATCCAGGCGGTGTCTGCCACCTGCGCTTTGACGACACCAACCCCACGACCGAACATCCCCAATATGTGAACGCCATTCAAGAAGACGTGCGGTGGCTGGGGTTCGATTGGCACGGGAAGCTCTTTTACGCATCCGACTACTTTGAACAGCTCTATGCGTTCGCCGTCACCTTGATTACAAAAGGCCACGCCTATGTCGACAGTTTAACCGCCGATCAGATGCGCGCCTATCGAGGGACGCTCACAGAACCAGGGCAAGACAGCCCGTATCGAACAAGGACCGTGGAAGAGAATCTCGACTTGTTTCATCGCATGCGCGCCGGAGCCTTCTCCGATGGTGCGCATGTGTTGCGGGCTAAAATTGATATGGCTTCTCCGAACATCAATCTGCGCGACCCGGTGCTCTATCGCATACGCCATGCAGCCCATTATCGAACCGGCAGTCAGTGGTGCGTATATCCCTCATATGACTTTGCTCACCCCTTGTCCGATGCCATCGAAGGTATCACCCATTCGCTCTGCACATTAGAGTTTGAAGACCACCGCCCGCTCTACGATTGGGTCGTCAGAGAGGCCGATGCCCCGCATCATCCGCAGCAGATTGAGTTTGCCCGGCTTCACCTGACATTCGCCGTCATGAGTAAACGTAAGCTGCTTGAACTGGTCGACAATAAGCTGGTGGCCTCATGGGACGATCCGCGGCTCCCGACCATTAAAGGACTTCGTCGGCGAGGCTATACGGCAGAAGCCATCCGGGCATTTTGCGAACACATTGGCGTTTCGAAACGCGATGCCGTGGTCGAGATGCAGTTACTGGAACATTTCGTCCGTGAAGACTTGAACAAGCGGTCACGCCGCGTGATGGCGGTCTTGAAACCCCTCAAAGTCATCATTGATAACTACCCCGAAGACATGACGGAGGAACTAGAGGCCGTGAACAATCCCGAAGACACCTCTGCAGGAACTAGGCTCGTGCCGTTTTCTCGCACGCTATATATCGAGCAGGATGATTTCCGTGAGATTCCTCCCAAACAGTTT